>JANOCZ010000110.1:0-9346 GCA_031412455.1 Hyphomicrobium sp.
TGCCGAGGCAGCGGATGCCGACAGCGCCAGTGCACCGGCGCAACCCAGTATAATTTTCGCAAATGTTTTCATGCATTATACCTCCTGCTCAATGTCGTCTCAGTATGCTCCGTTCAACGCTGATCGGCCGAAATCGTTTCAGGGGAGCGGACTTGTTTGCCGCGCTGCGGTGCACACTAGCGGCGGCCGAACAGCCGCTCGATATCGGCTAATTTTAGCGCGACGTAGGTTGGACGCCCATGATTGCACTGGCCCGAATAGGGCGTCGCCTCCATGTCGCGGAGGAGTGCATTCATCTCGTCGGCCGTCAGCCTGCGACCGGATCGCACACTGCCGTGACACGCCATGCGCGAGGCGACGGCTTCGAGCCTGTCTTTCAATGCGCGCGTGCTTCCGTGTTCGCGAAGTTCAGCGCTCAAATCTTTGACAAGGCCGGCAATGTTTGTGTCGCCAAGGAGCGCTGGCGTTTCGCGGACCGCTATGGCTCCGGGGCCAAACGATTCCAGCACGAGGCCCAACTCCGACAACTCTGCTGAATGTTCGCAGAGCAGCGCCGCATCGTCGGGGTCAAGACTGACGATCTCGGGGATCAGCAGTCCTTGAGTGGCGACGCCGCCGTTGGCCAGCATGGCTTTCAATCGTTCATAGACGAGGCGCTCGTGGGCCGCGTGTTGATCGACGATGACGAGGCCGTCGCGCGTCTGGGCGACGATGTAATTTTCGTGGATCTGCGCACGGACTGCGCCCAATGGCCGATCGAGTAGCGCTGCGGAAACTTTTTCGACGCCGGCGGCCGCGTTGCCGCTGGGGTGGTCGAGGCTGGCGAACGGGGCTTGCGTGCCTTCGGCAAATCCCGCTGCTCGCGCCACCTCATAAGCAGCGGCTGGAGGGAGGATGCCGGGCTGGAACGTCTCAGCGGTCAGAACGCCGCCGCGCGCGGAGCTACGGTGGCCGGCGCCTGCCAGCGCATCCGACAGCGCGCCGACGAGCAGCGCGCGGACGCGGCCCCCATCGCGGAAGCGGACCTCGGCTTTGGTTGGATGCACGTTGACGTCGACATCCGCCGGCGTCACATCGACAAACAACGCTAACAACGGCGAGCGGCCGCGCGGAATGAGATCGCCGTAGGCCGCCCTGACAGCGCCGATCAGCAGCTTGTCTTTCACGGGCCGGCCGTTGACGAACAGATATTGCTGCGTCGAATCCGGCCGATGCAGAGTCGGCAGGCCGGCGAAGCCGTACACGCGCATTGGCCCCGATGCGCCGCTGAGGCCGCCTTTTACCTCCAACGCATCGGCCAGGAACTCGCGGCCCATAATGTCGCCGAGGCGATCCAGCAGCCCGGTGGACGTTGCTTTAGCGGGCGCGAAGTGCGCCGGTTTGCGATCGCCGGTTGTGATTGTGAAGCCAACGCACGGATGGGCCATCGCCAAGCGCCGCACGATCTCCATCACGGCCATCGTTTCGGAGCGTTCCGACTTCATGAATTTCAAGCGCGCGGGCGTCGCGGAGAAAAGATCGCGGACTTCGACGCGCGTGCCAGTGTTTTGACTCGCGGGCTTCACGGGATGCTTTGAGCCGCGCTCGACGATGAGGCAACTGCCGGCGTTCGCCGTTGCCGTCTTGGACGCGATCTCCAGCCACGCGATCGAACCGATCGACGGCAGCGCTTCGCCGCGAAAGCCGAGACTTCTGATGTCGAACAAATCTTCTTCGGACAGTTTTGACGTTGCGTGCCGCTCAACTGACAGAGCCAAGTCAGCCGGCGACATGCCGTGGCCATCGTCGGTCACGCGGATGAGCGACAGACCACCGCTCGAGACAACGACCTCGATGTGGCGCGCGCCCGCGTCGAGCGCGTTTTCGACGAGTTCTTTGACGACGCTCGCCGGGCGCTCGATCACCTCGCCAGCCGCGATGCGGTTGACGGTCTGGGTTGAGAGTTGGCGGATCGCCACGTTTTGCCCCGGTCGCGTTATGCGCCTTTGGCTAGGCGCTCCTTGGTCAGAATTTTCGCCAGCTCAACGGCTGGCTGATCGAACGGATCGAGGTTCAGCAAGCGGCCAGCGAGAATCGTTTCGATCATAAAGTGCATCAGGAGCGCACCCAGCGTCTTTTCGTCGAGTTTTGCAATGTCGATCGTGCGAACGGGCCTTCCGGCCTCGGCTAGTGCTGCGGGCACTGCGTGCGCTTGTGCATCGACGACGTCGCCGACGGTGCGACCCGCCATGAAATCAGAATTGGCGAGCCGGGCATATGCGGGGTCGATGACGGGGCCGGTTCCAGCCGTTGCGACGCGTAGGATCGTCGTCATATGCGAGCGCGGGCCGTCCATAAAGAACTGCAGCTGGCTGTGTTGATCGAGCGGGCCAAGACAGGCGATCGGGCTCGTGCCTTCACCGCCTTTGCCTAAGCTTTCGGCCCACAGTTGGACAAACCACGCGGCGAGGCGACCCAGGCGATCGGCGTACGGCATCATGACCAGCGAGGTGATGCCGCGCTCTTTGCTCATGGCGACGGCGAGCGATGCGCCAACGGCTGGCGCGAAGATCGCTGCCGACTTGGCGTTCAGCATGGCTTCGACCACGCTATGGGCGCCGGCGCGAATGGCCGATGCGTCGAGGCCGCGGGCCATTGCCGGGATCAGGCCGACGTTGGTCAAACACGAGAAGCGGCCGCCGACGCCGGTATGATGTGCAAGCATTGGAATGCCGAGCGAAGCGAACAGCGTTCTGAGGCCGTTCTTGCGGCCCTCAATATCGGGCTCGGTGATGCCGAGGAACAGGTTTGGGATACGTGCTTCGAGGCCTGCGGCCTTGACCGCGGACAACGCGGCGATGGCCTGCGCAAGCGTCTCCGCTGTGCCGCCCGATTTCGACGTGACGATAAACCGGCTCGTCGCGAGGTCAAGGTTAGCTAACGCGCCTTCCAGCGTCGTGCCGTCCAAATTGTCGTAGAAGCGCGTGCGCGGGCGCGTGCGCTGTTTCTTGCCCCCGGCGCCAGGGATATTCCAGCCAGCGAGTTGGGCAAGCGTTTGGCCGCCGAGGCTCGAGCCGCCGGTGCCGAAAAATACGAGCGTCTCGGCGCCGTGCGACAGCGTCTGCAACGCTGCCGCTGCATCGGTGATGTCTTGCGTATCTTCAGGGATGGTCAGTAGAGGCAGGCGCTTGGCGGCGTAATCGGCCTGCAGTGCTTCGAGGTGGGGCTGGCAGCGTTCAAGCCATGCGTCGAGGCTGGCTTTCGGCAGGCCGTGTGGGCCGATGGCTCCGTCGAGACAGCCCTCGATCGACTGATTGAAAAACGCGAGCGGAGTTTGCGACGGGTTGAGCGGCATCAAGTCTTCCAAGGATGTACTGGCGTTGGCGTCAGGCGGATGGCCCTGGCGGCGGTCAAGATCCCGCCAAGGATAATCCTTTAACGCCCAATGTCATCCAGGGTTCGGTGCAGGCACTGGTGCTGTGGCTGGCGCTGGTGCCGCAGCCTTTTCCATGCCGACAGGTTTACCAACAATCGTAACGATCAACCCGTCCGGTTGCAGGAGCTGTTTGGCGACGCGTCTGATGTCTTCGATCGTCAGCGCTTCGATGATCTTGTTGCGGTTCTCGACGTATTCGGGCCCGAAACCTTCCTGCAACAGGCCGAGAAGCTGCGAGGCGATCTTCGAATTGGTGTCAAAGCGCAAAGCATAGGAGCCGGTCAAATACTTCTTGGCCGCGTCGAGATCGGCGGGAGTTGGGCCGTTGTCGGCCATCTTCTTCAGTTCAGTGCGAATGATCGACAGACTTTCGGCCATCGATTCATTTTTGGTCGCGACGCTGCCCGATAATACCGACGTGTGTTGGAACGGCTGGATGTAGCTGTAGACCGAATAGGCGAGGCCGCGTTTCTCGCGCACCTCCTCCATCAGCTTGGCCGAGAAGCCGCCGCCACCCAAGATATGATTGATAACAAAACCGGCCATGAAATCTGGATCTTTGCGGGCCATCGCGCCCTGGCCAAAAATCGCAACCGATTGCGGGACATTCATCTCGATAATTTTCTGACTACCGAGTGCCGGTTTTACGGTGGGCACTGGGACGAGATCAGCCTTATCGGGCAAATCGCCGAACGTATCATCGAGCACTTTGCCGAGAGTTGCAGCGTCGATATCACCGACGGCGACGACCTTCAGGTTGCTCTTGGCGAAGTTGCGCTTGTGGAAGGCTGTCAGATCGCCACTGGTGATTTTGGCAACCGATGCCTTCGTCCCGTTTGATGGGCGTCCGTAGGAATGGCCGGGAAACGCCGTCTCATACCAGGCGGTTGCCGCGACCTTCTCGGGATCTTTTTCGGCGTAGGCCAAATTCGCCAACAATTGCTGGCGAATGCGGTCGACCGCATCCGTGTCGAAGCGGGGCTTGGTCAGCGCAAGCTTCAGAAGCGCCAGAGACTTGTCGCGGTTGGCCGTCAATGTTTCAAACGAGCCGTAAAGCGAATCCTTGCTGTCTTCGAAGTGCATGCGCATGGCGATATCTTCGACCGCCTCTTGGAACGCTTCGGATTTGAGATCGCCCGCGCCCTCATCCATCATCGCGGTGATGAAGTTGGCGACGCCATCCTTGCCGACTGGGTCTTGGCTATTGCCGCCTTCGAACGCGAAACGCATCGCCATCAAGGGCACGCTGTGCTCTTCGACGAGCCAAGCTTCAATGCCACCGGGACTTTTAATCGATTGAATTTTCATTGCTTGCGCCGGTGATATTAGGGTGATGATGGAGACTAGCGCAAACACCGCAAAAGCGATGGCGGCGTTCAGACGGGCCAAAGCCCGCAAGCCATTACTGACGGTCAAGGTGATCGATATCATGGGGTCACCTCAACACTGTGCCAGGGGCGGGGGGCGGTGATACGGACGCTGGAGCGGCGCCTTGCGCCACGCCACTGCGGTCGGGAATAAGGTATCCCGTCACCGAACGGCGAACGTCGAGATATTCCGCGGCGACTTTTTTGATGTCGTCCAGCGTGACTTTCGACAAGGCTTCGGGCCAGCCTTCGATGTCGGCGACCGTGCGGCCGACGGCGAGGTTCCAGCCATAGCGGCGGGCCAGCGTCGCTTGGTTGTCGCTTTCGTAGATGTAGTCGGCGATATAGGAGCGCCGGGCGCGTTCGAGTTCAGCGGCGGTTACGCCATTCTTGGCGATGTCGGCAAAAACGGCATCGGCGGCGGCTTCAACTTTTTCAAGCGGAACGCCGTCGGCCGCGACGGCATAAAGCGAGATCGTACCGTTATCGAGACCGCTGCCCGAATAATCGCCAGACGTGCTCGAGGCAACGCCGGTCTCAACAACCAGTTTCTTGTAGATGCGGCTCGTCGCGCCAGAGCCCGCGATTTTCATCAGCAGCTCGAGGGCTTCGGCTTCGCCTGGTTTCGCCGTCGTGTAGCTGGGCGCAACGTAATAGCGATGGAAGGAGAAATTGCCAGCGCGTGGATCTTTCAGCTCAAGACGGCGAGCGACGATCTGCGGCGGGTCTTGCGAACGCGTGCGGGTCGCGCCGACTGCCGGGTTGGCTGGAATTTTTCCGTAAGTTGCGTCAGCCATAGCTTTGACTTCGTCGGCCGTCACGTCGCCCGACACAACGAGAATGGCGTTATTGGGCGCGTAATAGAGTTGGTAGAAGGCCATCGCGTCCTTGCGCGAAAGTTTTGCGATCTCGTGATACCAGCCGATGACGGGGACGCCGTAGGGGTGATTCAAATACAGCGCCGCATTCATCTGCTCATCCAAGATGGCGGCTGGATTGTTTTCGATGCGCGAGCGGCGCTCTTCCAAGATCACGTCGCGCTCGGTCAGCACCTCTTTCTCATCGAGCCGCAGGTTGACCATGCGGTCGGCTTCCATTTCCATCATCTTGGGTAGGCGATCCTTCGACACGCGCTGGAAGTAAGCGGTCGCGTCGTGGCCGGTGAAGGCGTTGTCCTGGCCGCCCAGACGGCCAACGATTTTCGAGAATTCGCCGACGGCTATCTTATCGGTCGATTTGAACATGAGATGTTCGAGGAAGTGGGCGATGCCCGACGTGCCGCGAACCTCGTCGGCCGCGCCGACGCGATACCAGACCATGTGGGTGATGACGGGCGCACGGTGATCGGGGATGACGACGACCTGCATGCCGTTGGCAAGCTTGAATTCCGCGGCCCGAGTAGCGGACGCGGCGGCAAGGGCGTAGGGACTCATTGCGAGCATTGACAGCGCCATGGTTAGGGTTGTGGCCAGAAATCGTATCGTGTGCAGCATATGGTGTCCTTCGATCGCCGGTGTTGGCGGAGGTCGCCACCCGCGCATCGGATCAGGATAAGCGCGCCCAGGTGGGGCGGGAGAAGCTTTTCAGAGACAGCGCGCGATGCGCTGGCGAAAGGTTCGAAAGTTGCAGAGGTTTCGCGGCTCACGCGCTTGAAGTCAAATGACAAGGCGGTCATGTCTCAAGGCTGGTCTCAAGTTTGGTGGTCATCGCCGGACGCGTTTTTCCGCGCGTACTCACGGCGTTCAGGTCCCCATTCACTGGGCTTCTTCGGCCTCGTTGCCGCTCGTCCATTTCTTGACAGCGGACAGCGCTGAGCCACGGCACGGACCGAGAGGGCCGGACGCCAAATCAGCGTTGTTATCGCCGTGCGCCGTGGCCTGTTCGTAGTTGACCTTGCAATAGTCAGCCTGCTGTTTTTCAAGTTGGGCTTGATTAACCTGACGTTTGGCGTCGTGATCCTGCACGCCCTGGATATCGTTCGCTTGGGCCGCTGTTGCGCCAGTTCCCGGTTGTGGCAGCTGCTCGAGCCCCGGCGGGACAATCAGCGGCTGGCGTTCGCGAACCTTAACTTCTTTTTTGACTGAGCCGGTGTTGTTCATTCCGACTGCATCGAAAATCTTACCGTTCAGCTGAATGTCATCGAGACCGCAGCCGGTGACGCCGCCGGTGACGATCATCACCACTCCTAACGCACCGATTTTACGTAATGATTTCAGCGTCATAGCGTCCCCCCGGCGACCCCGCGCCGAATTCCCCAACGAAATCAATAAGGCGCGTTTGCGGCGCGATTACGACTCGGTGCGAAACGAGTCATACAAGAGGCCTGCCACTCCAGCAACAATGGCCACGTCAGCAATGTTAAAAACGTACCAGTAGAAGCCGAAGGCGTGGGCGGAGAAGAAATCGGCCACGCCCCCGATGACGATGCGGTCGATCGCATTGCCGAGCGCGCCGCCGATGATCAAGGCGAGGCTCCATGTCATGAGGCGCGATGTGCTGGCACGGTTCAGCCAGATCCACAGCGCGAAGCTGACGACGGCGGCGAAGCTTGCCAACGCGTACTGGCCTGCTTGGCTCTCCTGATTGAACAGCGAATAACTGATGCCAATGTTTTTTACGAACACGAGATCGAGGAAGGGCGTTACCGCGACGCGGCCTTTCTGCTCGATGTCGTAAACGTGGAGCATCCAATATTTGTGGGCCTGATCGATCGCGACGGTCGCGGACACGACTGCTAGCGCGAGCGGGGCCCAGTGGGACCAGAGCCAGTTTCTGTTGGTTGGAAGTGTATTGTTCACGCGTTGGCCTGATTGTCGAGTTCGCGCACGGCCGCTGCGTCGCGGGCGGAAAGGTCGGGGTAGGCTTTGTCTGAGCCCACGTCGGTTGTGATGCGCCACGAGCGCGCGCATTTTTTTCCATCGGCAAGATTGACGACGACGCCGACCCCCGGTTCGTTCGACAGCTTAAAGGCGCCGGCTGGAATTTCCTTGTCACTGACTTCGATCGCGGAGGTGATGCAGATTTCCGCCATGTCGACGCCGTCGAGGCCGATCATCAGATCGGGATCGGTGACATAAACTTCAGGTGCCGCTTCGAGCGACGAGCCGATTTTCTTTTCGGCGCGGGCGATTTCGAGAGCGCCGGTGACGACCGAGCGCACTTCCTTGACGCGATCCCATTTGGCGGCCAGATTTTCGTCGCGCCAAGCTTTGGGGATTTTTGGGAACGGCAAGAGGTGGACACTCTCGCCGCCGTTTGGCTTGTAGATCATCCAAGCTTCTTCGGCGGTGAACGACAGAATCGGCGCGAGCCATTTCAGCATCGCATCGCAAATGTGATCGACGACGGTGAGTGCGGCCTTGCGCTTCAGGCTCGATGGCGCTTCGCAATAGAGCGTGTCTTTGCGAATGTCGAAATAGAATGCCGACAGCTCAGTGTTCATGAACTGGGAAAGCACAGCGACGACTTTGCGATAATCGTAGTGCTTATAGGCGGCGGAGATTTCGTGATCGAGTTCGGTCAGGCGATGCAGCATCAGGCGCTCGAGTTCGAACGGCTGCATGTCCTTGAAAGCGACGGCGTCGTTTGGCTCGAAGTGCGAGAGCGCGCCCAGCATCCAACGCAACGTGTTGCGTAGCTTGCGATAGGTTTCGCTGAAGGTTTTCAAAATTTCAGGCCCGATGCGCAGGTCGTCGGAGTAGTCCGACGCTGAGACCCACAGGCGGAGGATATCGGCACCGGATTTCGCGATTACGTCTTGCGGCGCGACGACATTGCCGTCCGACTTCGACATCTTCTGGCCCTTCTCGTCCAGGACGAAGCCGTGGGTCAGTACGACGTCGTAGGGGGCGTGACCGCGCGTGCCGCAACTCTCGATCAACGACGAGTGGAACCAGCCGCGATGCTGGTCAGAGCCTTCGAGGTACATGACCTTGTCCTGGCCGCCCGCGACGTGACGCGTGAGGCCTTTGAGGCCCGGGAAGGCAACTGGATCTTCGAGCGTGAAGGCGTGCGTCGAGCCTGAGTCGAACCAGACATCGAGCACGTCCTTGATCTGCTCCCATTGGTCCAGTTCGGCGTCGGGGATGATGCCTTCGAGGAATTTTTCCTTTGCTCCGGCTTCAAACCAGACGTCGGCGCCTTTGTCAGTGAAAGCTTTCTCGATGCGCTCAGAAAGCTGCGCTGACTTCGCGGCGTGCGTGCCGTCGCCGGGTAGCACTTCTTCCGTCTCAGTGTTGCGGAAGACGCTGATCGGCACGCCCCAAGCGCGTTGGCGCGAGACGACCCAATCGGGTTTGGATTCAATCATGCCGGTGATGCGGTTCTGGCCCGAATTCGGCACCCACTCGGTTTTTTTGATTTCTGCGAGGACCAGGGAGCGAAGCGTTTGTGCTCTCTTGCTGGCGCTCGGCGACTCTCCTTCGTCGATCCCCGCTTTCGCGGGGAGACCGCCGAGCGCGGCAAGCGGCTTATCCATCGAGATGAACCACTGCGGGGTGTTGCGGAAGATGACGGGTTTTTTCGAGCGCCAGGAGTGCGGATATTGATGTTTCAGGCGGCTGCG
>JANOCZ010000111.1:0-5427 GCA_031412455.1 Hyphomicrobium sp.
GGGCCGAGGCCCTTCGGCGTTGCCGGTTCGAGGTTGACGCTTTCGCCGCAACCACACGCGCTCTTCTGGTTTGGGTTGTTGAACACGAATTGCGAAGCGAGCTTATCTGTCTTGAAGTCCATTTCGGTGCCGAGCAGATACATGACTGCCGTCGGCTCGATCAGCACGACAGCGTCGCCCGCCTCGATCACTTCGTCGAACTTGCCGATCTCATCGGCCATCGACATCGTGTATTCCATGCCCGCGCACCCGCCCTTCTTGATGCCGATGCGCAAACCTTTGACGCCCGGCTTTTGCAGCATCAGGTGTTTGACGCGCGCGGTGGCGGCGTCGGTCAGGGTCATGACGGTCGGCATCATGCGAAGTGAGGGCATTGCAAATGGTCCTGTCGTCGTTCGTTCGTTCGTGGCATCGCCCTTATATGGGCACTGGCGCATTAATTTCGAGTGTTGTCGCCGCTCAAGCGCCCGGCCCTTAGAACATACCGGTTGCGAGGCGGGCTTCGTCCGACATCCGGCTCTGGTCCCAGGGTGGATCGAACACAACTTTGACGGTCGTCCCAGCGACGCCCGCGACAGAATTAACGGCATTTTCGACCCAGCCCGGCATTTCTCCGGCGACCGGACAGCCTGGCGACGTCAACGTCATATCGACGGCGACTTTGCGGTCGTCGTCGATCTCGACTTTGTAAATCAGGCCCAACTCGTAGATGTCGGCTGGAATCTCCGGGTCGCTCACGGTCTTCAGCGCGGCGACAATGTCGTTGGTCAGCCGCTCGATTTCTTCCGGCGGCAACGGCGTCGAGGCCGGTGCAGGCGTTGCCTCGAGTGCGGCGTCCGCCGACTTGGTGGTGGCTGGATCATCGAGAGATGCGACGGCCTCTTTCAGAGGCGCGGCCGCTTCGTTTTTTGGTTTGGTCGTGTCCATTAGCTAATCCTCACGCAAACAAATCGTGGGCCTTGGTCAAGGCGGTGACGAGGGCGTCCACTTCGCCCTTGGTCGAATACATCGCGAACGAGGCACGGCAGGTCGCCGTCACGCCCAAGCGCTCCATCAACGGCTGGGCGCAGTGATGGCCGGCGCGGATGGCCACGCCCGAGCGGTCGATGATCGTCGACACATCATGGGGATGTAGCCCGTCGATCGTAAACGAGAAGATCGCGCCCTTGTTCGGCGCCGTGCCGTAGAGCTTCAGCCACGGCAGCTCGGCTAAGCGCTGGCTTGCGTACGCGCCGATCTCGGCTTCGTGGCGGGCGATCTTATCGCGGCCGATCTGCATCATGTAGTTCAACGCGGCACCAAGGCCGATCGCTTCGACGATCGCTGGCGTGCCGGCTTCGAACTTGTGCGGCGGTTTGTTGTACATGATGCGATCGACGGCGACCGTCTCGATCATGTCGCCACCACCTTCGTACGGCGGCAAGGCTTCGAGGTGGCGCTTCTTGGCGTAGAGCACGCCGATGCCGGTTGGGCCGTACGTCTTGTGGCCCGTGAAAACATAGAAGTCAGCGTCGAGATCGCGGACATCGACCGGCATGTGGACGACGGCTTGGCTGCCATCGACGAGCACCGGAATGCGGCGCGCGTGGGCGATGCGGATGATTTCCTTCATTGGATTGACGGTACCGAGCACGTTCGACATGTGCGTCAGCGCGATCATCTTGGTCTTTTTGGTCAGCAGCTGTTCGAGGCGATCGACGAGCAGCTCGCCGTTATCATTCATCGGCAGCCACTTGAGGACCGCGCCTTTTTTCTCACGCAGGAAATGCCACGGCACGATGTTAGCGTGGTGCTCCATGATCGACAGCACGATCTCGTCGCCGGGCTGGATCTCGATTTCACCGACGCAGCGAGCCACGAGATTGATGCCGCTCGTGGCGTTGCGCGTGAAAATGATTTCGTCTGTGTGCTCGGCGTTCAAAAAGCGGCGCGTGGTTTCGCGCGCGGCCTCGAAGTGGTCGGTGGCGACGTTCGACAAGTGATGCAGGCCACGATGGACGTTGGCATACTCGTGGCGATAGACGTGTTCCATCGCCTCCAAAACCTGCAGCGGTTTTTGCGCCGACGCGCCGTTGTCGAGATAAACAAGCGGCTTGCCGTGAACCTCGCGGAAGAGAATTGGGAAGTCGGTGCGGATGCGTTCGACGTCATACGGCGCGCCGTGCGCAGATGTGCTGCGCTGAGCCGGGTTGCGCTGGTCAGTCGTCGCCGCTTGCGTGGTATCCATGCTCATCCTCAGCTTGCAGCTGGCTTTAGCCAGGCGGTCGCATAACTCGACAGCGCGGCGCGGAGTTCGTCGTGTTCGACCTTGTCCAAGGCTTCACCGATGAACGACTCGATCAGCAGGGCGCGCGCCGCAGCTTCGGGGATGCCGCGCGACATGCAATAAAACAGCAGGTCATCATCAAGTTCAGCTGTGGTCGTGCCGTGGCCGCAGACGACGTCGTCAGCGTAGATTTCGAGTTCGGGCTTCGAGTTGAATTCGGTATCTGGCGACAACATCAAGACCTGGGCCATCTGCTTGCCGTCGGTTTTCTGCGCATCGGGGCGGACGATGACCTTGCCCTGGAAGACGCCGCGGCCGCGCCCGTCGAGCACGCCTTTGAACAGTTCGCGGCTTTCGCAACGGGGGACGGCATGATCGACGACGAGTGTCGTGTCGATGTGTTCGGTGCCGCGGGCGAGGAAGACGCCAGACACATCGAGCTTTGAGCCCTCGCCGGTGTAGAGCGCGTGAATTTGGTTGCGGGTGAGCGCCAAGCCGCTCGTGTACTGGAAGCCACGATAGGTTGCATCGGCGCCGAGGCTGACATTCCAATTGGCGAGGTGGACGCCCGCGCCGGCGGCGGTCGCAATTTTGATATGGGCCAGCGTCGCGTGTGCTCCGACTACGAGTTCGGTCAGCGCGTTGGTTTGCGCTTTGACGGCCGGGTCTTGGAGCCCGACGTGGACTTCGATCACGGTTGCAACGGCGCCGTCGCCGACCTGGATCACATTGCGCACCGACGTCAAGCTGGCTGCCGTTCCAGCCGTCGCGAAGACGATCATCAGCGGTTTCGAGAGCGTGGCGCGGCTTGCGATTTCAACCACCGCACCGTCGGTCATGAAGGCGGTGTTGAGAGCGACGGTTGCGTCACGGTCGGCATTCGTCGCGTGGGCGAGTTTGGCAGCAATGGCCTCGGGAGCAGTTGCCAGCGCGCTGGACAATGGCTTCACGTCGAGGCCCGCAACAGTGCCAAAGTTTGACAATTCGGGGCGGCACTGGCCGTTGACAAAGACAATCCGCGACGCGTTGATCGCGGCCAGAGGGCCGAGCGCTGTTTCAAGATCAGCTGCGCTTAGCGCCGTCGCGTCATCGACCGCGGGCTGCAATGCGTCTTTCAACGCGGCGCGCAGGTCGGTGTATTTGTATTCTTCGATGCGGCGATGCGGGAGACCGAGCGCGTTGAATTTGCCGATGGCGCTGGCGCGCGCGGCTTTCACGGCGGCTCCGCCTGGGAGCTTCGAGGAGGCTGACTCGAATGCTTCCGCGAGACCCTGCTCGGCTTTAGTTTTCATCACGGCGACGTTCATATCATGACCTTTGTTGCGACCTGCGCAGCTGTTTCGCTCCATCCCCGTCATTTCACTCAACGGGGAAAAGGGTTGTGTGAGGGGCGGCAACACGCTCGCGCATGCGGCTGCCCCTCACCCTCTTTAAGCGGCCTTGCCGGAGTATTCGGCGTAGCCCGATGTCTCGAGTTCGAGGGCCAATTCCTTGCCGCCCGATTTCTGAATGCGGCCGCCAGCCAGTACGTGAACTTTGTCCGGAACGATATGGTTCAACAGCCGCTGATAGTGGGTGATGACGAGGGTCGCACGGTCGGGTGAGCGGAGCGCGTTGACGCCATAGACACGACTTTCAGCGCGTCGATGTCGAGGCCTGAATCGGTTTCATCGAGCACGCAGAGCGTCGGCTCGAGCATCGCCATTTGGAGAATTTCGGAGCGCTTCTTTTCACCACCGGAAAAGCCGACGTTGACCGGACGCTTCAGCATCTCGAAATCGATGTTGAGTTTGAGCGCCTGTTCCTTGACGAACTTCATGAAGCCCGGCGTCGTCATTTCGTCCTGGCCGCGCTTTTTGCGAACGGCGTTGACGGCGGTGCGCAGGAACGTCAGCCCGGCGACGCCTGGAATTTCCATCGGATACTGGAAGGCTAGAAACACGCCTTTGGCGGCGCGCTCGTCAGGTTCCATGTCGAGGATCGACTCGCCGTTCCATAGAATGTCGCCTTCGGTGACCTCGTAGCCCGAACGGCCGGCGAGCACGTAGGCCAGCGTTGATTTGCCGGAACCGTTCGGCCCCATGATGGCGTGGACCTCGCCCTTGGGCACCGTCAGCGACAGGCCGTTGAGGATCTGCTTGTCTTCATCGGCGAGCTTCACGTGCAGGTTTTTAATTTCGAGCATTTCTATTTATTTCTCCGTGCGTTTGTAAACTTTAACATCGCCCACTGAGCCGCCGGTGGGGGCGATACCGCATTCATAGTCTCCCCGCCGCATCTCCGGATCGCCATTACTTGCCGCCGCACGGCGCACGGCTGAACGACATGCGTCTACACTCCCAACATTCGCAAACAACTGATGTTTAGTTAAGTCATTCTTGTCCGGATAGTAGAACGCATCCACTTGGTCATCACCGCATCCAGCCAATAACGCGGTCGAAATAAGTATAGCGAAAACACGCATCATCAGACGTTCCCCTGCGAGTGAGATGCCGATCGGCTTTTGCGTTTCGGCCATGGAGACAATCGATCGTCATCCCCGCGGCGGCGGGGATCCGCCCAGGCCAGACCATCGCGCGATGCAGAGGCTTGACTGGATCCCGGCCTCCGCCGGGATGACGACTGTGGGGAGGTGAGTGCCGAGATCATCCGACGCTTCCTTCGAGAGAGATGCCGATTAGCTTTTGGGTTTCGGCCATGAATTCCATCGGCAGATGCTGGAGCACGTCGCGGACAAAGCCGTTGACGACGAGGGCGATCGCTTCTTCTTTTGAGAGCCCGCGCTGTTGGCAGTAAAACAGCATGTCGTCGGAAATTTTCGACGTCGTTGCTTCATGCTCGAAGTGCGCGCTACTGTTCTTGGCTTCGATATAGGGCACCGTGTGCGCGCCGCACTTGTCGCCGATCAGAAGTGAATCGCAGTTCGTGAAGTTGCGCACGTTCGTCGCCTTGCGATGCGCCGAGACAAGGCCGCGATAGGTGTTCTGCGAATGACCAGCCGCGATGCCCTTCGAGATGATGCGGCTCGATGAATTTTTACCGAGATGGATCATCTTGGTGCCGCTGTCGACTTGCTGATAGCCGTTCGACACGGCGATCGAGTAGAACTCACCGCGCGAATAGTCGCCGCGCAGGATGCAGCTTGGATACTTCCACGTGAT
>JANOCZ010000112.1:0-2633 GCA_031412455.1 Hyphomicrobium sp.
CCTTGCGACGACGTTCGCCGATGGCGAGCAGCTTCTGGCCGGCATCGCCGCGATTGACGCAACGCCTCCCGGTAAACCAGCGCTGATGCCGGGCACATGCTCGCGCCGCGACTGCGACCCGGAAATCGGCGAGGACTACACGGCGCCGCCGAACGGCTCGAATTAGCCCCAGTTAAAACGTGCTCCTCACCCGAGAAGCTGCAGCACGATCTCGCGCCGATGGGGTTGCGTGCGATGTTCGAACAGAAAAAGTCCTTGCCAAGTCCCAAGCATCATCCGCCCATTGGCGACGGGGATCCCGATCGAGGTCTGCGTCAACGCCGCTTTGATGTGCGCTGGCATATCATCTGGGCCCTCGGTCGTGTGCACGATCCAGCGCATACCCGGATCACTCGAAGGCGGCACGAGGCGCTTGAAAAATTCATTGAGGTCGCGTCGCACGTCGGCGTCGGCATTCTCCTGGATCAACAGAGAGCACGAGGTGTGGCGAACAAAAACCGTCAAAAGTCCGTCGCTCACGTCTGACGCGCGCACGAACTCGGCCGCGTCGCGCGTGAACTCGGTCAAGCCCGGCCCGTGCGTTTCGATGGTGATCGTCTTCAGCGGCATGGTAGTTCGATACTCGCACAATGACGACGTATAGCTGAAACGCATATTAGCTGATCGTCAGCGTCTGACCATCGCGTGCCGTCGCGGCAAACTCCCGGATCGCGGTGGTGTACCGCGCCAGCACTTCTGGCCACTCGGCAGCGAACGTCTCTAAGATCTCTTCCAAATCCATCGGTCCGAGCGACGTCATGAAATCTGCGTAGGTCTCCTGAAAATCTCGCCACGTCGCCGACGATGAGCGCACGATCACCCACGCCTCGTGCGTCAGCACGATATGAATGTCGGAAGCTGTTGCAGGAGAGTTCGCCTTCACATTCGCTACGCCAAACCGACTATTCTGCGGCCGTGGCAGTCAACTCGCCCGCGCTCTGCATTTCGCGGTGCAATTGAATGGCATCCAGATCAAAGCCGTTTGGCCAAGCCAGGACCCCCATCGATATGAAGACACGGTCAAATAATTTTGGGTCTCGTAAAGGCTCGATCATAGGGCCGGTTTCGGAAATGACGTCGTGGAAGTCGTGAACGCCCGCAGATCCGTCAGAAAAAGTCACGTGGAGTTTGTAGCTGCCGAGTGCATGGACTTGTCGGACTTTTAAGATCTCAATCATTCGACATCGGCTCCCGGAACCGCATTGAACGGTTGGCCCAGACGACCCCGTTCCCAATTTGCCATCAACTCCGGCCGTCGCACTCCGATCCATTCGCGAACCATATTGGAGCCGGTGCGGCGAAGCCGTCCACCGATCACCTCACCAGTTTCAATCGAGACAATGGCTTCATCGCCTTGATACCAAACATGAATGTGCGGCGGATTATGGTCGCGCCAATACATCTGTACGATGATGCCATAGAAAATCGAAATCGTCGGCATCAGGTCCTCGACGCGCCCATCAATTATCCAAGAAGCTCCGCAGCTTCCGCGACCTTGACGGATGTTTCAACTTCCGCAGCGCCTTCGCTTCGATCTGGCGAATACGTTCGCGTGTGACCGAGAACAGCTGGCCCACTTCTTCCAGCGTATGATCGGTATTCATACCGATGCCGAACCGCATGCGCAGCACGCGCTCCTCGCGCGGCGTGAGTGATGCCAAAACCCGCGTCGTCGTCTCGCGCAAGTTCGATTGGATCGCCGCCTCGATCGGCAGGATCGCGTTGCGATCTTCGATGAAATCGCCCAGATGCGAATCTTCCTCGTCGCCGATCGGCGTTTCGAGCGAAATCGGCTCCTTGGCGATCTTCAAAACCTTGCGCACTTTTTCAAGTGGCATGGCGAGCTTTTCAGCAAGCTCCTCGGGCGTCGGCTCGCGGCCGATCTCGTGCAACATCTGCCGTGACGTGCGCACGATCTTGTTGATCGTCTCGATCATGTGCACGGGAATACGGATCGTGCGTGCCTGGTCGGCGATCGAGCGCGTGATCGCCTGCCGGATCCACCACGTCGCGTAGGTCGAGAACTTATAGCCGCGCCGGTACTCGAACTTGTCGACGGCCTTCATCAAGCCGATGTTGCCTTCCTGAATCAGATCGAGGAACTGCAATCCGCGGTTCGTGTACTTCTTCGCGATCGAAATGACGAGCCGCAGATTGGCTTCGACCATTTCCTTCTTGGCTTGGCGCGCCTCGCGCTCGCCCTTCTGCACCGCTTTGACGATGCGGCGGAACTCGGGGATCTCCAGCCCCGTGTCAGTCGCAAGCTGATGAATCTCGCCACGGATCGTCTCGATCTGCGGCCGCTCCTGCTTGACGAAGCCCGTCCACTTTTTGCCGTTGATCGACATACGGTCGAGCCATGTCTGATCGAGCTCGTTGCCGTAGTATTCATCGATGAACAACTGCCGCGCCACGCCGTAGCTGTCAGCGAGCCGCATCAACCGGCCTTCGAGACCAATCAGCCGCTTGTTGATCGAATAGAGCTGTTCGACGAGGCTCTCGATACGGTTGTTGTTGAGCGACAGCGACTTCACATCGACGACGATTTCGTCGTGCAGTTTCTCGTACGCCTTTTGCTGCTGCCGCGAGCCCTG
>JANOCZ010000113.1:0-8896 GCA_031412455.1 Hyphomicrobium sp.
GCAGCACTTTTTTATCAAGGATTAGCATGACAAAAATTTCATCTCCGCCGGCGTATTTTGCCGGGCTCGCCGTCGTGGCCGTCGCGTCAATCACCTCCGCAACTGCAGCCTTCGCTGACCGCGACGCCGTTCGCAACGGCAAAAGCTGGAGCATTCAGCTACAGGGCGACACGCGCTCGATCGCCCGCCGCAATGCCGACGTCGCCGTCGTCGATCCAGATGAAGTTCCAAACCCGTCGAAACTAAAAAAGAAAGCCTCGGGCGGCGATCGCACTGTGCTGGCCTACATCTCCGTCGGCGAGGCCGAGGTGGGCCGCGGCTATATGAAGAACGGCAGCAAGCGCTGGTTGACCGGCTCTGACCAAGGCTGGGCCGGCAACAACATGGTTCGCTATTGGGATCCCGAATGGAAGGCGATAGTCAAATCGCGCGTTAAAGCGGCGATCGCAGCCGGCTATGACGGCGTCTACCTCGATCGCATCGACACATACGAGCGCATGAAGGCACCCGGCGGATCGCGCGCAGAGATGGTCAAGCTGGTCAAGGAAATCGCCGCTGAAGCACGCCGCACGAGATCGAATGCGGCCGTCGTCGTCCAAAACGCCGAAGAACTTTTGAACGACAATAGCTACGTCGACGTCATCGACGCCGTCGGCAAGGAAGACCTGTACCACGGCATCAACCACGACGGCCGCGCCAACTCGCAGGAATCCGTGCGTTGGAGCGCCAACCTCTTGAAAAAGGCAAAATCCAAAGGCCGGGGAATTTACGTTGTCGAGTACGTCGATGGCGCAGCTGCCGACCAGGTTCGCAAGGCCGCCCGCAGCGATGGCTTCGTCGCCAGCACCGGCCGCCGCAAACTCGATACAGCGACGCAAGAGTAAAAGGCTATCTCGAACGGCTGAGAAATTGGCCGTTCGCGTGGCGCCGATGGCGGCAAAGCCACACTTGCCGCTCGAAATAGATGGCGACTACCCCCGGCACCCCGCAATCCTTTGAAGCCGCCCCACCAAATGCGATAACTCGGTCGGAGCCGGGCTGCGGTTGCAGCTCAGGTGGCGTACTGCGGGGAATGAGGCGCTCATGACACGACCGTCGATCTGGCGCTGGCTGATAGCCGCGACCATCGCGCTGCTGGCAACGGTGGCAGCACACGCAGTCACGTCCGATTCAGATGTCACGCGCCAAAAAATGGCAGCACCTGCACCGGGCAAGGCGCTGGACGACGTGTGGCCCAAGCCCGTATCGGAATTTCTGGCCGGCAAGTACCTCGACCGCGCCGATGTGATGCTAACGCGCCGCTCGGGCGACATCGCCTCGTCACTCATTCGCTGGGCGACCAACTCCGCCTTCTCGCACGCGGCGATGATCTATACCGCTCCGCAATTCGATCAAGGCATCTCCGACACGTTTGTCATCGAAGCCGGGACCAGCGGCGTCGACCTCACGCAGTTCAGCTACTACGCGCAAAATCGAAGTTCATTCGTCGCGATCAAACGATTGAAGAAGAACTGGTTCCAGCCAGCTCTGCAATCGCGTGTGCGCGGCGTGCTGCTGGACAAGATCAAGGACACCTACGATTTTTGGACTATCTGGCGGATCGTCAAGAACATCTGGTTCGGTGTGGCGGCCAAAGTGCAGACGAAGGAGAAGACAGTCGAGGCCTATCACAAGCGCGATTGGGAACCGCCCAACGAATACATCTGTTCGGGGCTCGTGCAGATTGGGTTCGTGCAAGCGGTGATCGAAGGCATCAGACGCGGCGAACTCTCGCCGGAGTTACTGCGCGACGTCGTCTTCTCCAAGAGCGCCGAGAGCCGCCTGCCGCAACCGGGCGACTGGAAATATCTGGGCGCAGACGCCAAGGAGACGGCGATCAACTTTCAGGACGTCTTGAATGACGAACTGTATGCGATCACGCCGGAAGACTTGGCGCAGACCGAAAAGCTCGAATGGCTTTATCTGATCCGCGACAACAAAGTCCACAAAGTCAGCTCCTACGCCGATGTTTTAAAGCTGGTCCGCTAACGCGCCGAACGGCCTACTTCGGCGCGTCGGCCTGAGCTGGTGCTTGAGCTGGAGCCTCAGCTGGTGTCTCAACCGGTGCTTGAGCAGCAGCGGGCAGCGCTGGTGTTTGAACCGCTGCGGGCTCCGACGCTGTCGGCTGCAGTTCAGCCTTGAGCGGCGCTGCCTCTGCAGCAGATTTCTCAGGTGTGATGGGCCCGTCCTTCGGCGCGTCGGCTTTAGCGGCTTCGGCCTTCATAGTGTCGGCCTTGACGGCGTCTGGCTTGGCCGCGGCTTTCACTTTAGGCGACGGCGCGACGGGAGCCGCGTCAGATACTGTCTCATCTGGCTTGGTCGTCACGATCTCGGCTGGCTGCGCATAGACGACGCGATCCTGCTTGCCGACGCATCCAGCGACGCAGATGACGAGATCCTCAGTTGGCCGCTTCAAGGTGATCTCGCGAACGATGCGCGTTGCGCCCGACAACCACTTGATGTCCCCCATGCCGTCTTCGGGAACAGTGTGAAGGTTCTTCGCTGCTTCGGCAGCAGGCTCGGCTGCGGGCTCAGCAACTGCGGGCTGAGCCGCCACTTCCGTCGCGGGTTCGGACGCTGCGTCTTGCGCGCGACCGCTGGATGTCCCCGTCAAAATGAATGTCGAACTCAACGCCGCCGATAAGAGAATTTGGCGGGCAACAGTGCCCGAGGCACGGAGAACAGGACGAACCATGACGCACACTCACTACGCTGAACAATGACCGTTCCACATTGCCCTGGTCATAGTAAAAAAAGAGTTACCGGCTCTGACCCTGAAACAGCCTCAGCGCATCATCAGCGCGCCACGCATCAATCGCGTCTTACGCAGCGCGTGCGTGATGGCACGGACTGACCTGACGCGGCGCGGCTTCGGCGGCGCAGTTTGAAACAGCGTTGCGCTCCATTCCTGCCGCGTCGTTGAGCGATACGTCTTGCTCTTCATCACAGCGCGCCGCACGAAAAACGGTCGCACACGAGCGTCTAACGCGACGATCGCGCCGTTATGGCCGAACTGCTGACGAGCTTTATTGGCCGGTTGGTCTTGTGACAAAGCGATCGGCTGAAGCGCGCCGGTGATCAAGCTTGCGGGCGTCGACGGTACGTCGGCTGCAAGCTCAGCGCTTCGATATGTACCGGCTGTTTTTCGCTGCGGACGCTCATAGCAACCGGCAATGCACGGCATGACGCCATCGTCCACTACGGGCGGCGGCGCTGACGACGACGGCTCGAATTTGCTCTCAGGCAATACTGCAAGCACAATCGGTTCCGCATAGACAACTTCGTCATGCTGGGTCCGGCACCCGGCTTCGCACACAACGACGGCCTTGCCGGGTTGCGCATCAGCCAGCGGGTGCTGCTAGACGATCTTGCGCGCCGTTTCGTCTTTCAACTTTTCATCGGCATCTTTTTGCCAGCGCTCGAAATTGGGGTCGACGTCAGCCACCACAATGTAGCGCATCACCGGGCCAAGTGTCCGATCAGAAGACGTTACCGCGGCAGGCTCGGCCACACCGAAGACCCAGCGCACGAGCACGCTGCCTGGAGATTTTTTGAGATCGCGCAGATCGAGATCACCGTGCGCAACCGTGGCCATAAAGGCATCGCCGTCTTTGACCGGTGACGCGAGAGCAACGACGGGCCGAACCTGTACTACGGAGTTTGCCCGCGCAGCCTGAGGCGGCACGGCAGCGAGCGACGCGACCGCAACGGCGACGAGCGGACCTAAGGTCCGCAAAAACGCCATGAACTCGAAACCTCGCAGCATGGCGCATGCCACCCAAGAAATATTGACGGATTATTTTGTGTGGCTGTACCAAACGGCATGCGGAGCCGATGCATTGATGATCCGCACGTTCCGATAATCGGTTCCAGCGGCCGTCTTCGGTGGTTCGAGATACGCCTGCCGCTCAGCGCGCGGCGACGCTGGCGCTAACGGCTCATCGCGCGGCAACACCTTGAGCTGTTCTGCAACATCGACGACTAAAGCCGGCGGGGCCAAAACGCGTTCGACGTCTTTCTTGACTTCGGCAAGCGGCGCGATCGCCGGCTCGGAAATTTTGAGACCGTAATAGTTCGCAATGCACGGATCGGTTTTCTTCTTAGCCTCGAGGTCCGCGGCAGCCACGTAGACGACCCGGTCCGGACCGCACAGATAAGCCTCATCGGCCCGCGCGGGTGCAGCCTCGGCCGAGGCTAAGGCTGCCGCAACCGACACCGCAAACGCGATGCTGACGCGACCGAAATTGTCTTGCTGTCCGCTCACGCGCCACGACATGACCACACCCCCCCTCGTCAACTTGGAAAAACACCAAGTGTCACGATATGGCACAGTCGTTGATAAATCGTTGACCCCTCGCAACTAACGCGGCGCGAGCTTTGGATAGCGCCAGAACGCCCCGCTCGCCGTCTCGATCTTCAGCAAACTCGGAACCCGCTTGTCGGGCGGCCGCTGGCCGGTTTGGATAAGCAGGGCGATGTCCTCGAGCAGCGTCGTGTTCTCAGCGTATCCGGAATGGTTGAGTGCCAAACTGTCCGTCGATAGCGCTGTGATGTCGATCGTATCGACGCCAGCGACTACCAGCGGCCCGGTGGATGGAACGTCGCCCGCGCGCGGCACACCGCCCCAGAACCGCGCCGAATAGCCCAACGCCCGGTCGTTCGAAGCTGCGTAAAGCGTAACGCCTTGCGCGAAGTTGGTGATCTGGCGCGCGATGTTCGTAAACTTATCGCGATCGACGTCGGGCGCAGCCAGGATGACCTGAGAGATCACGACGCCTTCAGGCACGACCGGCCGCATCCGCTCGATGACGCGCAGCAGCAGTTCATTGCCCATAGAGTGCGCGATCAGACTGATCGACTTCGCACCACTTTGCTTGACGACGAACTCAAGGAATTCGGCCAGATGCGGTTCGGCCTGTTCAGCGCTGCCGCGGTCATAGGTGTAACTCGCGACCTTGCCGCCCGACGGCCAGCTATAGACAAACGGCGCACCGTCGAACTTCAGGTCGTAGGAAATCTGCGCGGTCCGGTAGAGTGCGGCGTCAAACGACGTATTGAAGCCGTGCACGAAAACGAACGCGTGGTCCTTGAATTTTTTTGACCCCGCAAGACGCTCTTTCACATAGATCAGCATCTCTTCTTTCGTGAGCGCGCCGATTTCCTGCATCGTGAAATGTTTGGCCGGATCTTCCTTCTCCTCGTAAATTTTGTATTTGAAGTAGGGAATCTCGACGACCCACGGCCGCTCGATATTTGGCACCTTGTGCGCATCAGGCACGGTGATCAGCGCCCGCCCAAGCAGCAGTTTATGTCCGCGATCGGTGCCAAACTGCAGCCGCTTTGCATCAGGCTCAACAACGCGGTCGGTGCCGTAAAACACGGGCACGACGTCAAAAGCTTTCGGCTTCGCCGTCGGCGCAGCAGTTGGAGCAGCTGGCTTTGCAATACTGCGATCGCGCGGAACGCTGGCACCGTCGCTCGATTCGACGGGAGCAGGCGGCGGTGGCGGTGGCGGTGCAGTAGCAGACGGCGCGCTACCGCCTGCGGGCGGCGGCGGCGAGGCTTTCTTCGGTGTCGGCGCGTCCGTCATTTCGACAGGTGCCGACGATCCGCTCGATCCACCGCCCGCCGATTTTTCCTGCTCGAAAGGAGGCGGAGCGCCCGCTGGCACCTCGTCACGCTCAGACTGCTCGGACTTGGGCGGGGGCGGGAGCTTTGGCGCTTCACTGCAACCGCTGAGCATTGCGCCGGCGGGCATCAAAAGACTGAGGCACAGCCCCGTCAGACACCCACGGCTAATGGAAAATCGAGAAAAAATCGCCATTCACCCCTCCAACATGACTTGACCCGAATGCCGCTCAGTCTACGAACCCTACATCGCCCCCGCAACGTGCCGCAAAAAAGAGTGCGCACCACAGCGAGACGTCTCAGCCGTGCATTCGGCACTTGCAGGCTGTGCGTTTCCTGCCCATGGTCGCCACCTCGATTTTGAGGATCCGATAAAACATAACGATGTCAGCGCTATCCGCCCCCTCCCACAAAATATCCGTTGAAGACTACGTGACCGGCATCGCGAGCGGCGATCGCGCCCTGCTGGCCCGCGCCATCACGCTTGTTGAAAGCACCCATCCCGAGCATGGCCAGCTCGCCCAAGCCGTGTTGCAGCAGCTCCTGCCGCGCACCGGCAACGCGATCCGGCTTGGCATCACCGGCGTGCCTGGCGTCGGCAAATCGACGACGATCGATCAGCTCGGCATGAACCTCGTCAACGAAGGCAAGCTCGTTGCCGTCCTCGCCATCGATCCAACCTCGAAACGAACCGGCGGCTCTATTCTTGGCGACAAGACGCGCATGAGCGACCTCGCGCAGCACAAGAACGCCTTCATCCGCCCGTCGCCATCGTCGGGCACGCTGGGCGGCGTGACCAAGAAGACGCGCGAAACGATGGCCCTCGTCGAGGCAGCCGGCTTCGACGTCGTGATCGTCGAAACCGTCGGCGTCGGCCAATCCGAAGTCGCGGTCGCCGACATGGTCGATTTCTTCCTCGTGCTGCTGCTGTCGGGCGGCGGCGACGACCTGCAAGGCATCAAAAAGGGCATCATCGAACTAGCCGATATGATCGCCATCAACAAAGCCGACGGCGACAACATCAAGCGGGCGGAGAACGCCGCCAACGAATATCGCGGCGCCCTGCAGATCTTCACACCCCACGACGCAACCTGGTTCCCGCCCGTCGTCACGGTATCGGGCCGCGACAATCGTGGGCTCAGTGAGCTTTGGCAAAAGATCCTTGAGCATCGCCAGAAAATGACGGCGACCGGGGAATTCGCATCGCGTCGTCAGGCGCAGGCAGTGTCCTGGATGCGCGATATGCTCGAAACGCGCATGATGGCGACCCTGAAATCCAATCCGGCCGTCGCCCGCGAGCTGCCATCTATTGAGGCCTCGGTCAGGGCCGGAACGCTACTGCCGACGCTCGCCGTCGACCGGATTATGGCCCTCCGGGACGGCGGTAATGCCGCGCAATCGGCCTGACGAATCTTTTTTGAACACTGCACTTCATTGAGTCGGCTCATGATTCGGGGTTATCCACAACCCCCTGAAATCAGTGCCGGAATAGATCGCCAGAAGCGCCGTTGTCCTATCACAACCGGCAAACTTACTGATGTCTCGCGTTACAGTAATGAAGTCGGCCAACGTCTCGGAAGTACCTGCGTATTCAGAACCGAGACGACTACCAAGGCAAAGGCGCTGATTGTTTCGCGTACCAGCGATGAGCCCAAAAACGTTGCGACGTGCCAGCGTACCGGCAGCGCAACGGCAACAGAGGTGAGACCAGACCCCGCATACTGGTCTCACCTCTTATTTTCTTTGTAAACTGAATTCCCGCTTTTCTGGATCATTCACCGCCAGCTGAGTATGCTCGCGGGATGTCTAATCCTGAGAACCGCCCCACGATACTGCTGACCGGTTTTGGACCGTTTCCCGGCGTGCCAGACAACGTGTCGGGCGCGCTTGTTGAAGCGGTTGCAGCTGTCGCGCAGCAGGAGTTGCCGCTCTATCGCATCGTCGCGCACATTCTACCGACGCATTGGCAGGAAGCGCCACGCCAGATCTCGCAACTCCTCACCGACTTGATGCCAATTCTGACACTGCATTTCGGCGTCGCACGGGGCATTTGCGGTTTTCGGATCGAAACTCAGGGCGCAAACACGTGTCTTCTAGCGGAAGACGCGGCGGGCTCGCAGCCGCTCGGCGCAACGTTGATCGATGGCGGAGAAGAAGCGATCTGCGCCACGTTGCCGATCGCGGCCATCGTTCAGCGTCTCGAAAATTTGGGCATCAAAATCTCCCGCTCGGACGATGCGGGCGGCTATCTGTGCAACGCCGTGCTCTATCACTCGCTCGCTGCAAACGCCGCGTCGAAACAAGATTGCCGCGTCGGCTTCATCCACGTCCCAGACCTGCTGACGCCGCCGTTCATGTCGTTCGATGAAGCCGTGACAGGCAGCCTCGAAATCATCCGCACGTCACTCGACATTCCAGCCCCGTTAAGAGCCCGTTAACAAGTTCCGCGTTGGCTTGGTCTTTGCTTCGTAGTCTCGAAAGCAACGGAGACCTCGCGATGACGCTGAACCGCCGATCCATTCTGACCGCTGGTGTGGGCCTGAGCGGAATGGCGGGAGCAGTCGTGAGCGCCGCCGCTGCTCCTAAATTGGACGCAGCAAAGCAACCCCTCGCGCAGGCGCTCGCGCCCACGCTGACACCGGACGCCGTTAACGACCAATCAGCAGCTCTTCAAGCAGCGATCGATGCGGCCGCCGAACGCGACGTTCCCTTAATTCTGCCGCCCGGCATATTTCTAATTAGCGACCTGCGCTTGCGACGCGGCACGCGGCTGCTCGGCACAGCACGCTCGACGACACTACAGTTCGTCGGTGGCGCGGCTTTCCTGACCGCCGACAAGGCCGACGGCTTGATTTTAAAAGGCCTCGTGCTCGACGGCGACTTCAAGACTTTCGACCCGCAACGCGGCGAAGCGCTTCTCTCGATTTCAAATAGCCGCGCGATCACCATCGACGACGTCGAAATTCGCAACAGCGCGAAGGGCGGCCTGTCGCTGACCAGCTGCTCGGGCCGGGTGACGAACAACGATGTGTCCGATGTTCTCGACTTCGGCATCAAGAGCCTCAATGCCTCGGGTATCGATATCGCTGGCAACACGATCAGCGATTGCGCTAATAACGGCATCCTGGTCTGGCGCAGCGAACAAGGCGAAGACGGCACGCAAGTCACGCACAACCGCATTGCGAAAATTCGCAACGCTGCGGGCGGCACCGGCGAGTTCGGCAACGGC
>JANOCZ010000114.1:0-4196 GCA_031412455.1 Hyphomicrobium sp.
GTGCCGTCGGGCTTCATCTTCAGCGCCGCGATTTCCTCGGCCGTATACGTGCGGCTAGTGGCGGTCGCTGGATGGGGAACGTGATCGATGACGGCGAGATCGAAGGGCGACAATGCGAGTTGCGCGCGGTCGAGCAGGCGCAGTTGAATAGCCCAACTCGAGACCCGGGCCATGGCTTCTCGCCGTGAAATTGAATCGGCAACGGCGTTGGACGGCGCTGGAGGCGACGCACGCTGTTCGCGCGCTTTCGCCACTGCCGGGTCGCAGAACAGAAGCGTCGCTGCGCAAATTGCAGCTGTCGCCGTCAGACTCGGCAATAGAAATTTGCGCGTAGGAGACGGCCGCGAAACACTTACTCCATAATTATCCACGTCAAAAATTCGGCCCCGGTAGCCACAACTCGTCGAGTTTGCGCGGACCGAAATAAGGGATGAATCCCGCAGCTTCGATGCGAGCCTTATCGACTGCCCGTGTCGCTGGATCGTTGATATAGTCGAGAACGAAGATAGGCCGTCCGGCAGCCTTTGCAAATGCGAGATGTTTGAGGGTCGTGGCGACCATGCCCTGATCGTTCTCCGATTGGCCGTGATCGGCACCGTAAAAAAGATCTTCTTTGGCGACGGCGTCGATGGCTTCGATCATTTGCGGACGCGCGAGTAATTCTTCGGCGTTCTGCAAGATGACGATAAAGTTGGGGTTCTTCCGGCGCGCGTGGGCGGCGAGACGAGCCACGAAATCGACCATCTTGGCAGCCGCTCCCGGACACTCCTTCTCCACCTCGCTGTAAACATCGACGCGGTCGAGGTAAACACCGTCGAAGCCGAGCTCGATCAGCTTGTAGAGCGGCGAGGGATCGAGGCTGTTGTAGACATTGCGCCCATCCTCATCGCCAAGGATCGTGCGCTGCCAACCCTCCTCGCAGAAACGGATCAGGCGATTGCCCTTCCAGCGTTCGTTCTCCTTGAGCAGCCAGTCCGGCGCATCTTCAGTCATGTATTCGGAATTGAAATAGTCGGGGCGGTAGTCCTCGGCTTCCCCGATCGATAAGTATGAAATAGTGAGGCGTCGCCCACCGTCGGGCCGGCGTTTCAACGCAGTGACGTCGCCGGCGCTGAGC
Organism: Hyphomicrobium sp.; assembly: GCA_031412455.1. GTDB lineage: Bacteria > Pseudomonadota > Alphaproteobacteria > Rhizobiales > Hyphomicrobiaceae > Hyphomicrobium_B. The sequence continues at coordinate 1,118 of JANOCZ010000114.1, forward strand.
GCCTTGCCCCCGACCGCGCCCGAGGTAGCATCGGCCACGATAAGGTCAGCCGGAACGGCGGCGGCTTGGGCGACGTCGAGATTCTGCATCTGTACGACCCAGCTGCGAACTTGCGACAGCTGCTTGGATCGTTGCTTTTGATACGACCGAGAAATGGCCGCGCGGGGCTCCGGCACAGGGCCGGGTGCAGCAGCGGGGGCGGCGTTCACAGCCTCCGAACTCTTGAGGAATTCACCAATCGCCGAGCGGTCATTGCTTGCAGCCTGAGCGTCGACGATGGTCGCGAACGGCAGAATGAGAGCGGCCAACAGCAAGCGTGTGCGACAGGGAAGCGTCATCGAAGCGGGTTGTCACCAAAGCTGGATGAGCACAATTACTCGCCGACCATAGTGCCGAAGTGTTGAGCAGAACTATGACCCGACGCTTCCGGTGCCGCACTTTCAACCCGATGAGGGGTTTAGCGGGAAATTGTGCCCGGCGTGACGGCAGTCCGGGCGGACGCATGCGACTCAGCTTGGCTTGCTGCCATATAGAGCAGACACGACGCGGCAACGCCAAGGCCCATGATGGCCGCCCACAACACGGTCTGCCGCACGAGCCAACGCGTCGACAACCGGGAAACGGCGGCTGCACCGATAGCGTGATGACCGGCCGCCTTATGGGAGGAGTGCGTATTGGACGTCGTCTGCATATCGGCCCCGAAATCAGAAGCAACCGCAAGCAGCGTCAATGCAGCAAAGTCACGCCTCGCCGCAAGGCAGCGCGTCGCTCTGGAAACAAATTCCAGTCCGTCTGTTGCGGCGAAACAGCTATGCGTTGCGCTGGAATTAGGCACCAACTGATTACGGCCGAGGCATGATGAACAATTGCGCTCTGACGGACACACTCAGTGGCCAAGCAACCGTGATTATTAATAAGGCATACACTGTGACCGATGCGTTCTTGAGCAATTAACAAAATATGCATACTCTAGTCACACCATAGACGACATAAAAAGACGACACTGAGGAAACTGCCAGGGCAAGTCCGGATCACTCGAGGAGTGACCGTCAACGCTGCTGGGGGGACCCGATGATAGAACTCGTCTTCGCCGTCTGCATGATTGACCAGCCGTCCCGTTGCAAGGATGTGCACCTGAACTTCGACGCCGAAAGCGTCAACACCAGCCAATGCTTCATGAACGGTCAGTTCGAGATGGCCAAGTGGATCGGCGACAATCCCAATTGGGTCATTCGTAACTGGCATTGCGGAATCGCCGGCCAAGTCGCGAAAATCTGAACGTTGCGCAGCCGTGAGTGTTGACAGCTGTGGGCGAATGCTCTCTTTGGCGGCAACTTAAGCCGCCAGAAGAGGGAGGCACCAAGCAGATGAAGCACCAACTCGTATTGCAGTTTCAGGGTGACGACGCCGACACCCTCGAGAAGGTGATCGCGCTCGAAGACAAATTGATCGAAACGCTGGAGGGCTCCCTCTCGGCGGAAGTCGATGGCCATGAGCCGGGTGACGGCACAATTCATCTGTTTTTGTTGACAAAAAACGCCGCCAAGACGTGGGAAAAAATCGAGCCGCTGATTGAAGATGCGGCCTTGGAGGATCTCGAAATCAACGCTGTCGCGTTCCGTCCGCTCGAGAGCGAAGAATATACGGTTCTTTGGCCGACCGACTACGAAGGCGAATTCGAGATCGCTTGATTGCCCTTCACGTCACGAGCGCCCCGCGCGCCTCACCGCGCCCGGACGTAAGATCCCGGCGCGTCTTCGATGACTTTCAGATGCCGGCCGGGCTGGCGTGGTTCTGTCCAGTCACCCGAATGCCCCTCGAGCCACGTGATCCAACGCGGCCACCATGACCCTGGGCTTTCCTTCGCGGTCGTAAGCCAAGCCTCCAGGGTCTCTTCCCGCTTTCCGCCGGTCCAGTATTGGTATTTGACCTTATCGGGCGGATTGACGACGCCGGCGATGTGCCCTGAACCAGCCAGGACGAACTCGACCGGCCCCGAAAACATCAACGAGCCGCGATAGACGGACGCCGCCGGCGCAATGTGATCCTCGCGCGTCGCGACCGAGAACGTCGGTAGCGAGATTTTCCCGATGTCGAGCTTGATACCGCCAATGGTCATGTCGCCTTTGGCGAATCGGTTCTCGTTATAAAACTCTCGCAGATAGAATTTGTGATTGGCCGCCGCCATGCGCGTCGAGTCTTGATTCCAGAACAAGAGGTCGAACGGAAACGGCTTCTTGCCGAGCATGTAGTTGTTGATGATGTACGGCCAGATCAAATCGCGCGGCCGCATCATGTTGAACACATTGGCCATGCGCGAGCCGTCGAGAAAACCGCGCTCTGTCATCAGCGCATCGAGGCTGTCGAGCTGCTGATCATCGGTAAACAGCAACAGGTCGCCAGCGAGCGAAAAATCGACCTGCGTCGTCAGCAGTGTGCACGACTGGAACGGTTCCTCGCCCCGTTGCGCCAGATAAGCAAGCCCGGTCGATAGTGCCGTTCCGCCTACGCAATAGCCCAGAACGTTGATCTTATCGGCCTCGGTCTCGCGCCGCACCGCGTCGGTCGCAGCCAGGATGCCCTCGATCACGTAGTCATCGAATGTTTTACCAGCCAAGTGTTCGTCAGGATTGACCCAAGAGACGACAAACACCGTGTAGCCCTTGTCGACCACGTATTTGATGAAGCTCTTCTGCGGCGTCAGATCGAGGATGTAATATTTGTTGATCCACGGCGGGATCATCATGATCGGCCGCTCGCGCACTTTTTCCGTCGTCGGCGAGAACTGAATGAGCTGCAAAAGGTCGTTCTGGAAAACGACTTTTCCGGGCGTTGTCGCAAGATTCCGGCCGAGCTCGAAGGCCGTGCGATCGGTCTGACTGATTTTCAACAGATCCTGCGACCGGCCGAGATCTTCAGCCAGGAAAGCCGCGCCATTGACGAGATTTTGCGCGTTTGTGCGAATCGTCTCGCGCAGAATTTCGGGATTGGTCGCCGGGAAATTCGTGGGCGATAACGCGCTCGTCATCTGCCGGAGATAGAATTCAGCGCGGTGGCGATCGCGTTCGCTGAGCCCCGG
>JANOCZ010000115.1:0-5375 GCA_031412455.1 Hyphomicrobium sp.
GCGCGCTTGGCCGCGATGCTCGGCGATGCGCCCGGCAGCAACACCACAAATTCTTCGCCGCCGAACCGGCAGGGAACATCGTCGTCGCGGAAGGTCGAGCGCAGCGTTTCACCAACGCAACGGAGGACGCAGTCTCCCGCGTCATGGCCGTGATTATCGTTGAACGTTTTGAAGTGATCGACGTCGATTGAGAGGACGCTGACGAACTGGCCGGCGCGGGCGGCGCGCTGGAATTCGCGGCGGCAAGTTTCGAGCATGTAGCGGCGATTGAACAGACCCGTCAGCACGTCTCTGATCGATTGGTCGCGCAGTTGTTCGCGAAGCTTGACGTTGGCGATAGCTAAGCTGATGTGCTCGGCGGCGGCTAGGCCCAAGCGCCGTTCTTCGGCGAAAGATGATTGAACAGCGGCGATGTCTTGCGCCCTGCCGGGGGCGAATTCGAGGTGCAGAAGACCCACGGTTTCGCCGTGTGCGAGGATCGGGATGCAGCAATAATCGGCGCCCGCGTCGGTGTGAACGTGACCGCAGTCGAATTCGATTTCGTTCTGGCCGTGGGTATACGTGCGTCCGCGACGCAAGCCCCAGCAGTCGTCGGGATGCATCGTGCCGGTGCTTTGTGTGCCGTTCCAGACTTTCACACATTCAAGGATGTCGCGAGAATTGGCGTATATATAGAGGCTGCCGGTGCACGCAGGCAGCATCCGCGATACGAACGTCGCGATCATCTGATAGAGTTCTGTTTCCGATTTGGCTGATTGCAGCCATTCATTCAAATCAGACAAGATGCGCGATTCCCGGGTCAGTGCATTGCGGGCGACGGCGTTCTTGCGGAACACTTCGACCGATCGCGCCATCTCGCCCAGTTCGTCGCTACGGGAGGTTTCGAAGGCCATCAATTGCGGAAGCGCGATATCGCTCGATCCGTTTGCCAACGTGTTCATTGCGCCGATCATCGTCGAGAGCGGCGCAAGCACCTCGCGCCTTATGATGTAGACGGCGCCTGCGCAGACCAAAAATCCGAACAAAAGTCCCATTTTGCTCAGTCGTCCGGCGAGCGTTGCGAAGGCTTCGGCATCGGCCGCTTCGGATTTTGCGTAAGCCTCTATTTTATCGCCGACGCCGTCCATCGCGTACTCGAGGGCCGAGAACTGCTTATCGAATTCGGGCAGTAACGCCTCTGCTTTACGGGCATCGATGAAGACGCTGTCGACGAGCCTAACCGCGCCCGATACATAGTTTTCGAGCGGTTGTGCGACGTTCGATAGCGCTGCCTTTATTTCGGGCGGCAAGCTCATCTCGCTGTTGGCGGCGGTAAGCTGGCGGAGCGAGGCTGCGTGTTCAGCGGCATCCGCGGTAATCGTGGCTTTCGTTTCCGGCGCGTTTGTTGACGCAAACAAAGCTCGATAGACGTCGGCTCTAATGGCATCGTGCATCATGTCGGCCACGGTATGATTGCGAAGTGCTACGGTCGCCGCATTTGATCGCCGTAGGACATCGGCGAAGGTGCTCGTCGATGAGATGGCGCCGAAAGCCAGCAGTACGATAGTCACTATGGCGGCTGCAGCAACTAGAAGCAGCTTTGCCTTCAGCGAAATGCGCATATGCGAATCCTCAGGGAGCGCATTCAATTGGAGCGATGGATTATGGACCCGTGCGCCAGCCTGTTTGCGTGGAATATCGTAAATTTATACGCGCCACGCGTAACGGAATGATTATTGGTCCACTCATGAATTATTTATCATTGGAAAGACTTTGTGAATTTAGCGGCGCCTGCAAACTTATTCTCGGCTATTTCGGGGGGCTGGCCTTCGGCCCAGAAAAGCTGGCATCACGGGTTTCAGTGACCAGATTTTCTTGGCGCAAGCGGTGAAATGTTGAACGAGTATTTCGGCATGCTATAGTTGGCTATGGAAAACACAGCTTCGAATACGGTCCGGCTGCACCGCGTGTTCACGGCCAAGCCAGAGAAAATTTACCGAGCCTTCGTCGATGCCGATGCGATGGCGCGATGGCTGCCGCCCGACGGCTTTACCGGTAAGGTTGAGCATTTGGATGCGAAGGTCGGCGGAACCTTTCGCATGTCGTTCACAAATTTCACGACAGGTCATAGCCACTCGTTTGGTGGCGAATTTAAAGAGCTGACGCCGCACACGCGGCTGCGTTACACGGATCGCTTTGATGATCCGAACCTGCCGGGCGAGATGCTCGTCACGGTCGAATTGAACGCCGTCAGCGTTGGGACAGAGCTCACAATCGAGCAGTCTAATATCCCCTCCGTCATTCCGGTTGAGGCCTGCTATCTCGGCTGGCAGCAATCGCTAATGAATTTGGCGAGACTCGTAGAGCCCGACATCAAGGAGTAGTGCCGACGTTTATTGGACGTCAAAGCGTTCAAATGTGTCGAAGCACGCCAGCAGCCGCCAAACGCCTACCTCGAGGAACGTTCAGCGGCAGGGGCAGTTGAAGTTATGTTAATCTGTCGGAATGGCACCGAGCGCACCCTGTAAGTCACATCTTATCGGCGTTGAGCGCGCGACCGGTGCAAGAGAACCCTGACGGGTTCGAGGATGAACTGGTGCACCAGTCCGATAAGTCACAGGGTCAGAAAACAGCTGAATCTGACGTCGATAGCTATAAGCACATGCTCGGCCCGTTCGTTGTCGCCGCCGAGAAGACCCGCATGGCCATGGTATTCACCAACGCTAAAACGCCGGATAACTTGATTATTTTTGCCAACGATAGTTTTCTCCAACTCTCTGGTTATACGAGCAACGAGGTGCTCGGCGAGAGCCTCAACTCGTTGATGGAGCAAGGCACCGACCCGGATGCCTGGAAGAAATTGGCGGCCGGCTTCGCAGAACCAATCCAAGCGGACCCGGAGGTTCATTACCGCCGCAAGGACGGCAGTGAATTTTGGGCCTCTTTGTTCATCAGCCCTGTTCTCGATGCGAACGGCAACACCATTCAGCATTTCGTTTCGTTGGTCGATATCACGAGACACAAGCAGGCCAACGCGACGGCGCGTCTCCTGATCGATGAACTGAACCACCGCGGGAAGAACACGCTTGCAACCGTAATGTCGATTATCCACCAGACGTTTCGGCGACACTCCGATGCCGGGGAAATTCAGAGTGCCATCGAAGCGCGGGTATTTGCGCTCTCGAGATCGCATGACCTGCTGAACAGAGTGGATTGGACGAACACTGAGCTGCACGATATTGTCAACGCGGCGCTCGAACCCTTCGAGGTGCGCAACGGCGTCGTGAAGCGGATCGTCATCGAAGGCGCGAACATCTACGTGCCGCCAAAAGTGACCTTGGCGTTGGGCATCGCGTTCCATGAACTGGCGACCAATGCCGTTAAATATGGTGCCCTCTCCAACGAAACGGGTTCGGTGTTGATCTCGTGGGCGCTTGCTGGGGAGGTGTTGAAACTGCGTTGGCAAGAGGCGAACGGACCGACCGTTAGCGCAGCGACCCATAAGGGGTTTGGATCACAAGTCATAGAGCGCGGCCTCGCCCTTGAGCTGCGGGGCGAGGTCAAACTCGAATATCTGCCCGACGGTGTCGTCTGTACGATCAACATGCCTGCTGCAGGAGTTTCCCGCGGTGAGTAAATTGTTCGCCGGTCGCCACATCCTCGTCGTAGAAGACGAGATGATGATCCTTTTGATGCTCGAAGAGCTCATGATCGAGAATGGCTGCGCATCGGTACACGTGGCGTCATCAATTCCGCAGGCGCTTGAGCTCATTGGCTGCACCACCTTCGACGCCGCGACCCTCGATGTGAATCTCTACGGCGATGAGAGCTTCCCGGTCGCCGATGCTCTCGAAGCACGCGGCGTGCCGTTCCTTTTCATGACGGGATACCCCACTGGTTACTTGCAAAGCCGATACGAAGGGCATCCCGTTATGAAAAAGCCTTTCAAGGAGCCCGACGTCGTTGACGCGCTGGAGGCGATGTTTGTCTAAGGGCAAGCGATACGCGCGCGGCGGTGATATCACCCCTTCTTCGCGTCGGGCTTCGCCTCCGGCAGCATGACGCGGATGGAGAGTTCGCGCAGTTGTTTGGGGGCGACCTCGCTCGGTGCGTTCATCAGCAGGTCGTTGGCTTGCTGGTTCATCGGGAACAGCGAGATTTCGCGCAGGTTCTTGGCGCCGACGAGCAGCATGACCATGCGGTCGATACCGGCTGCCATGCCGCCGTGGGGCGGTGCGCCGTACTGGAACGCGCGTTACATGCCGCCGAAGCGGGCTTCGACGACTTCGGGTCCAAGCCCCGCGATGCCGAACGCCTTGATCATCGTCTCGGGGACATGATTGCGGATGCCGCCCGAGGCGATTTCAAAGCCGTTGCAGACGATGTCGTACTGGTAGGCTTTGAGTTTCAAATAGTCTTCGTTCGACTGGGCAGCATCGAGCGCGGCTGCGCCACCTTGCGGCATCGAGAACGGGTTATGGGCGAAGTCGATCTGCTTGTCGTCCTCGTTCCACTCGTAGAACGGGAAGTCGGTGATCCAAGCGAGCGCGAAGCGGTTCTCGTCGATCAGCTTCAATTCCGTGCCGACGCGGTCGCGGGCGAGACCAGCGAACTTGTAGAACTTGGCGGGATCGCCGGCGGTGAAGAACGCGGCGTCGCCGGTTTTGAGGCCGAGCTGGTTTTGAATCGCTGCGGCGCGGTCGGCGCCGATGTTTTTCGCGATCGGTCCGGCCCCTGCTGCTCCTTCTTCTTCGCGCCACATGATGTAGCCGAGGCCCGGCTGGCCTTCGCCTTGGGCCCAGCCGTTCATGCGGTCGCAGAACGCGCGTGAGCCGCCGGTCGGCGCGGGGATGGCCCAGACGCGGACCTTGGGATCCTTCTCGATCATGCCGGCGAAGACTTTAAAGCCCGAGCCGCGGAAGTGCTCGGTCACATCGGCCATTTCGATCGGGTTGCGCAGATCAGGCTTGTCGGAGCCGTATTTGCGGATCGATTCCTCGTGCGGAATGCGCTTCCAGCCGTGATCAACTTTTTTGCCGTCGGCAAATTCTTCGAGCACGGCGGTGATGACCGGCTCCATCGTTTGGAAGATGTCTTCCTGCTCGACGAAACTCATCTCGACATCGAGCTGGTAGAACTCGCCCGGCAAACGATCGGCGCGTGGGTCTTCATCGCGGAAGCATGGCGCGATCTGGAAATAGCGATCGAAGCCCGAGACCATCAGGAGTTGTTTATACTGCTGCGGGGCTTGCGGCAGCGCGTAGAATTTACCGGGATGGACGCGCGAGGGGACGAGAAAATCGCGCGCGCCTTCGGGTGACGACGCGGTCAGGATCGGCGTTGAGAATTCGAAGAAGCCAGCGTCGGTCATTCGGCGGCGGATGGCGGCGGTGATC
>JANOCZ010000116.1:0-4024 GCA_031412455.1 Hyphomicrobium sp.
CGCGGTTCGACGGCCACGCCGTCCAAACCGCCTTCTGAGGCGCCCATTCAGCCGGAACATGCACCGACGACTTATTTTTTGTGGCGGCCATTTTGATCCTAGGCTTCGCTCGCGATCGGGATGACGTCGTCGGTATAGATAGAGTACATCGGCTCGTCTTGCAGGATCACATCGATATACTCGCCGTAACCGTTGAAACGCGTCGCCAAGCCCCGTCCGTACGCGCCGATATTGCCGATTTCGATGTAATCGCCTTCGCGCACTGAAGCGGGCAGCATAAACGGCCCCTTCATATGATCGATGGAGTCACACGTCGGGCCCCAGAACTCGAACGGCACGAGCAGTTCGTTTGGATCGAGCCCCTCGCGCAGCAACCGCACCGGAAAAATGAACCCAAGCTGCGCGCTGTCGTAAAGCACGCCATAACCGCCGTCGTTGATATAGAGCTCGTTGCCTCGTCGCAGATCGACCTTGACGATCAGGCTTTCCGCCTCGGCAACGAGAGCCCGACCCGGTTCGCAGATCAGCCGGCAATGCTCCGTGACAGGCATCCGGTCCATCGACGCCTTGATGACATGGATGAAATCCTCGAGCCGCGCTGGCACGCTGTCGGTATAGCGCGACGGAAATCCGCCCCCGACATCGATCGCATCGACGACGACGCCGGCCTTGACGATCAGTTTTTTGACTTCATCGAAAGCCATCGCGTAGGCATCGGGCGTGGTCGTCTGCGAGCCCACGTGGAACGTGATCCCAAGTTCATCGGCGACCTGCCGCGTCTTGACTAAAAGGCGCTGCGCCTTCTGTCCGACGACGCCGAACTTGCGCTCGAGCGGCACGCGGCTGTTCTTAGCCGGCACGGCGATCCGCACGAACAGCTCGAGATCTTTCGCGCCGCCCGTCTCTTCGACGATCTTCTGCAGCTCGTCTTCGCTATCGAGCGCAAAGCACTTGATGTCGTAATCAAAATACGCCTTGCGGATCGCGTGCCGGGCCTTGACGGGATGCATGAAATGCAAGCGCACACCGGGGATCGTCGCGGCGTCTTCGAGTTCAGCGACCGACGCGACATCGAACTGCGTGATGCCCGCGCCATAAAGTGCGCCGACGAGAAACACGGAGCTGTTCGCCTTGTAGGCGTACGCGACCTCTCCGGGAAAGTGCTTCGTGAACCAGCGCGCAGCCCGGCCGGCCGCGTGCGGCCGCGCGGCGAGAACCGGAATATCCGGCTTCAATTCGGTCACCATTTCCAGTGCCGTACTGAATTTTTGCATTTTTATTCGAACCCTCGACCGCGCCTACGGCGGACCGTTTCCAAGTCGCTGGATTTAGGGGCGGCTCACCCCCCTGTAAAGCCCTTATCTCCCCCACAGCTCTCCACCAATGGCGCGAGCTCGGTCATCGCAGCGTCAAGCACAGACATGGTTACCCAAGGTTCGAAACCGGCCTGCGCAAGATCACCATTGACGGCATGCGGCGAACGCCAGCAAGCTGTGGGCGTCTCGCCCAACCGCTGCGAACGGATAGAAATTTCATGACGGCGCTGCAAGCGCTCCTCGCAAATGCGCCCGATCTCAGCCTGGCGATCGGCGGATTATTGATCGGCGCGCTGTTTGGCATGACGCTCGCGGCTACCAACTATTGTGTGATGGGCGCGATTTCCGATTGGCACACCTCGGGTAATACCGGACGGCTCGGTGCTGTCGCCCTTGCCGCCGCCACCGCGATCATCGGCGCTCAAGTATTGGACAGCGCCGGCATCGTCGATCTGTCGAAATCGATTTATCTGAATTCCAGGCTCAATTGGCTGGGCGCGCTCGGCGGCGGTCTGCTGTTCGGCTTTGGCATGGTGTACGCGGGCGGCTGCCCCAGCCGCGCCCTCGTGCGCTCGAGCGGCGGCGACATGCGCGCACTACTCGTGTTGTTGGTCCTTGCTATCGCCGCGTTCGCAACCATCAGCGGCATTCTCGGTACAACCCGCGTCGGCATCGACAAGGCAACGGCGCTCGACGTGCAACAGCTTGGCATCACCAATCAGAGTTTGACGAGCGTGTTGACCCATGCCGGCGCACAGCACGCCGCGGCCCGGCTGGCATCGATCGCGCTCCTCGTTGTGCCGCTGCTCTACTTCGCGTTTCGCTTTAGCCGCGTCTGGGAAAAACCCTCGAACCTGTTCGCTGGCCTCTTAGTCGGCGCCCTCGTCGCCGCTGGCTGGACGTTGACGTCCCTCGCCGCCGATGAGTTTCAAGCGAACCCCGCGCAATTGTCCTCACTGAGTTTCGTGCGCCCAGTCGCCGACGCGATCGACTGGATTGAGCGCTCAACCGCCCTCGGCCTGCCGGGCTTTGGTGCGATGAGCGTGTTCGGCGTACTGATCGGCGCGTTCGTGACGAACTGGTCGCGCGGTCTCTGCCACATCTCGGGCTTCGCTGACCGCCCCGATCTTCAGCGTCATATGCTGGGCGCGGTCATGATGGGGGTCGGCGGTGTTATGGCGCTTGGCTGCTCGATCGGTCAAGGCGTGAGCGGGATATCGACCCTCTCACTACAGTCCGTCCTCGCTTGCGCGGCGATCTTTTCCGGCGCTGTTCTAGCCTTGAACAAACTTGAACGGGATATTTAGTTTCGGCCGATGATGACAACGGCGCGGCCATCGCGCAGCGCTTGCCCCGGCGACGTGTCGACGCGAACTTCTATATTTTCTCCCCGCTCCCGCCGCCGCCGCAGTTGCGTTGCCTTGGCACTGCGCGCACGTTCCGCTTTTTCCGGATTGCGCCGCAACTCGGCGTCGGTCACCAGCGTGTCTTGAATGAAGTTTTCCCAGTTCCCCAACAACGTGAACCGCTGCCGCTCGAAGTCGTGCTCAATGCCGGTTGGCGGATTGGCCGACGTCGAGCACCGGCTGATCAGCGTCTCAGTCCCATCGGCTTTGAACCGCAACTGATAGGGCGCATCCGTTCCCGGCACACTGACGGTTTTGCCTGCCTGAACTAAATTGTCTTTTTCGAAATCGTTCGGAAACAGCACCGTTGCCTTGCCTTCGGCATCGACGCTGACGACGGACAAATAACAGTCGGTGTCGGCTTGCGCTTTGATGACCACGAGATCACCGGCGGTCGGCACGAGCTTGTCGATCCATACACTAAGTCCGATCTCCGACTTAACGTCGCGCAGAAAACCGCCGGTGCCGGCCAGCGCCTGCGGCTTGTCGATACCTTTGAGTAATAAAAACAGCTGGTCGAGATCGGCGCGCGGCAGCACACCCTGCTGCAACCGTCGCGCCAACGCTGCCGCTGGGCCCTGTGTTTCGCTCAACGTTTTCATGAAGGCGTCGCGATCGACTCCGGCCTGTGCGACCGCCGCCTTGACGTCGGAGCCACCGCGATAACGCCGCGCCAGCGATGATACGATCTCCTCGCCGTTGACCGTCAATTCCGGATCGATCCGCGCCGCCACCAGCGCCGCACGATAGCGATCGTTATCGCCGCCGACGAGCAACGCCGTCTCGCTGTCGTTGGAGAACATCGCCAGGGCGCTCTCGCTGATGTCCTTTACGAACGTCGCCTTGAGGTTCGCGGCATACGGCCTGAAGTCGTCCTTGGAGACGCGCAAGCCGTCCTTGTGACAAGCGAAACAATTGGCACCGGGCTTCGTCAAAGGCTCGAGCGCGTTACTTTCGACGCCAGCGAACGCTTTCTCGATGCCCGGCAGAACCCGGTCGACCCGATTACCGGCGGCATCAAACACCGCATATGCAAAAAATCCGTTCGGTAACGCGAAGACCGCGCGAATTTGGTCGGGCTTGAAAGGCGCCTTGACCGACGGCGTCGCCTTGGGACCCATCGGGTGCTCGAACAGATCCTGATCGCCGGCGCTGGTCGCGAAATCATACATGAGCCACATCGGCCCGCGCCCACCGGCATGACGCTCAGCCAGCCGATTGCCACGCGTGATCGCGCTCGAGCGAACCGTGAGCCGCCGCGCCGCGGCCGTCTTGATGCTTTGCTCGATATCGACGCCATTC
>JANOCZ010000117.1:0-3466 GCA_031412455.1 Hyphomicrobium sp.
CGCCGCGATCCAATCGTGCAGGACTTTCGCATTAGCATCTGCCGGCGCGATTAACCCGTCGAGCCCGCCGCGCTCGGATGCCCAATGGTCGCTTAAAACGCCAAGTGTTCAGGCAGGACGTTTGGCACACGGTCCAGACGAAAAATTCGGATTTCGCGGTAGTGCGCTGGGCTTGGTGAGCATGACAGTCCCGATGAAACGTCTCTGCGCCTAATATCTGCGCCTAATAAAAGAGGCTCGACACGCTCTCTTCTCGCGACGTGCGCAGGATCGCTTCGCCGATAAGCGGCGCAATCGAGAACACGCGGATGTTTTTCGCAGCGCGGATGGCTTCCGTCGGCTGGATCGAGTCTGTGATGACGAGCGATTTGAGTTTTGAGGTCTGGATTCGACTGACCGCACCGCCCGACAGCACACCGTGCGTGATGTAGGCCGATGCCTCTAGCGCGCCGCTCTTGATCAGGGCTTCAGCCGCGTTGCACAAGGTCCCGCCGCTATCGACGATATCGTCGATGAGGATGCAGCGCTTTCCCGCGACTTCGCCGATCACGTTCATGATCTCGCTTTCACCGGGCCGTTCCCGCCGCTTGTCACAGATCGCGATCGGGGCGCCGATACGCTTAGCGAGCGCGCGCGCGCGAACGACGCCGCCGACGTCGGGCGAGACGACGACAATATCGTCGGTCTTGCCGAATTGTTCTTCGATGTCGCGTGTCATGACCGGCGCCGCAAACAGATTATCGGTCGGGATGTCGAAAAACCCCTGGATCTGCCCGGCATGTAAATCGAGCGTCAACACACGGTCCGCGCCCGCCCGTTCGATGAGGTTGGCGACGAGCTTGGCCGTGATGGGTGTGCGTGGCCCCGGTTTGCGATCCTGCCGGGCATAGCCGAAGTAGGGAATGACGGCGGTGATGCGCCGCGCCGACGATCGCTTCAAGGCGTCGATCAGGATCAGCAATTCCATCATGTTGTCGTTCGCCGGGAACGATGTCGACTGGACGATGAAGACGTCCTGCCCGCGCACGTTCTCCTGAATTTCGACGAAGATTTCCATGTCCGCGAAGCGCTTCACCTGCCCCTTGGTCATCGGCAATTTGAGGTATGCGCTGATGGCGTCGGCGAGCGGACGATTGGAGTTTCCCGCGACGATCTTCACTTCGAATTTCCCCCGCCCATCGCCGCTGAGCTGGCCGCCGGGCTTCACAGTGCCAGATCGCAGCTCGCCCAATTTTATATCAGCAGATTTGATGTTAATCGCGCTCATTAGCCCGGCTTAGCCATCGTGCGGCTCGGGCTCTGATGGACCTTACATCCAACTTCTGGGCCCGCGTCCACGCGATTGATTATGACGGGCTTCTAACAATAGGGCCCGGACGATTCAACCGCCCGGGCCCCAAGAATATCGAGATGTCGTCAATCAACCACAGGCAAACACGGGGTTACTCGAAGAAACCAGGATCGAATGCTTAATTTGTCGCCTTAGCCGCAGGCAGCAGCTTGAGAATGCCTTGGGCGGCGGCGGCCGCAGCAGCATCCGCAGTCTTACCCCAGGCGCCGTCGAGCGAACCCTGCGGCACCTCGTTTTTCTGCGAGACAGTACCAAGCTTCTTACCGGCTGGATCAAGGACGTTCCAATCGATCTGAATCGGCTGCTTTCCGTCTTTACCCTGACCCATAGCGACCTTGCCCTCGACCTTGTAGGTCGACCCTCCGGGCGCGGATGAAAGCGTCACCCCGTTCTTGGTCAGCTCGCGCTGGATGGCACTCGTCAGCGTCGCGCTGCCGTCTCCAGGAGCGCCGGTCACCGACGGCACCATGGTCATAATCGGCCCGCTGTTATCGATGCTGCCGGTCGTCGGACCGGTTTGGGCCAAAGGCGCAGTTGAAGGTGCGTTGGCAGCCGTCGTCAACGCAGCGGGCGTCGCTGGTAAAGCAGCGGCGGCGGTCGCAGGCAGGGCGGCCGGAGTAATCGCAGTATTAGCGGCCGCGGTCGCTGGAGCAATTGCGGACGCGGTCGGCACGACGCTCGCAACGGGCACCTGCGTCTGCGATCCGCTGCTCGAAAGCCATGTCGCGATCTGCGCCGATGTCTTGTCGGCTATGCTCTGCACGAGCGGAGCCGAAACAGATCCCCACGGATCCTTGCCGGTCCCGCTAGCGAACTCTTCACCCGTAATACGGTTCGCCCGCTTGCCGGACTGATCTGTAACATCCCAAATATAGGAAATCTTGGAGCCGGTTTTCTCCCGCGCCGCCACGATGTAGCCACGCAAGGTGTACTCGCCCTTGGCACCCGGACCCTTGGCAACCGTGATCTTGTTGCGCTCGATCGCGGCGGTGAGCTGCGTTTGCAGATCGCGCGAAATGTTTTCGGGCGCCCCGATTACTGGCGCAATCTCGATTTTCGCCAACTGACCGATAGCGGTCGAAGGCGGCGGTGCGATTGCAGCTTGAGGCGCGCTGTTATCGCCGCCCAAAATGTTTGAACTGCTCTCGCACCCAGCGAGCGCCAGCGCTGATAGCGCGGCGAGGATAGTCATTTTCATGGGCTTCTTCGAGCCCACGACAGTCGCAGAGTTTAAGGTCGTCACGTTGACGTCCCCCTGTTTCCCACCCGCACACTTCCGGCGGCCAGCGCAAACTCTGCGGCCTGAACTCCTCAGATACTAACCGGTACTATACAGAACCTGTAGATCAGTAAGTGCGCGTCCGTCCAGATGCTCAAAGCTATAAAACGTCCTCCCGACACGGCATCGCGAGATTCGTTGCGCACATCGCTGTGGATTGTGCACTTAAGTCACGACAATGGCAGAGATTTGACGGCCGTAGTCGGCGTCCTTGCGCTGCGTTGCGCGCCGGAACGAGAAGAAAAGTGATTCGCTTGCGTGTGTGCACTGGGCCGCATTAACGATGCTGGCGAGTTGCGCCGCCTCAAGCTGGTCCATGACGAAGCCCGGCAAATCGAAATGCGGCTTGGTGTCAGCGCTGAGCCGGCCGAAATACTTCGAAAAACCCGCATCGCGGGCCACGAAGTCCCGTCTAAAATCCTCGCCGACTTCATAAGCCGGCTGA
This sequence comes from Hyphomicrobium sp., assembly GCA_031412455.1. Classification (GTDB taxonomy): domain Bacteria; phylum Pseudomonadota; class Alphaproteobacteria; order Rhizobiales; family Hyphomicrobiaceae; genus Hyphomicrobium_B. Next base: position 3,076 of record JANOCZ010000117.1, read on the forward strand.
TTGATGCACGGCCCAAGGGCGGCGTGAATGCGGCGTCGATCTGCACCGATCCGTTCCATTTCAACGATCGTGCTCTCGATGATCCCACCGACAGCGCCGCGCCACCCGGCATGAGACGCAGCTATGATCCCGGCCTTCGGGTCGGCGAGCAACACGGGAGCGCAGTCGGCGGTCAGTACGCCGATAACGAGGCCCGGCGTCTTGGTCACGACCGCGTCCGCTTTGGGCAGGGCGTCGCGTGAAGGAGCGTGATCGATCGAGAGCGCCGTCATGCCGTGACATTGATAGAGGGTCACGACGCCGTCGTCCCGCCCGCCCAAGTGAGATCCCGCGCGGCGGCGGTTCTCGATCACCAACGCCGCGTCGTCCGCCGAGCCCAGCCCGCAATTCA
>JANOCZ010000118.1:0-2164 GCA_031412455.1 Hyphomicrobium sp.
CCGAGCTGAAGGACAACATTAACACGATGATCTCGAACTTACGCGAAACAACGGAGCGCAACCGAGAACAGGATTGGTTGAAAACGAACCTCGCTCGATTTACCGGCATGCTGCAAGGCCAGCGTGAACTCAGCACGGTCGGGCAGATGTTGCTTAGTGAGTTGAGCCCGCTGGTGCGCGCATACCAAGGCACCATTTACCACCTCGATGGCTCAGCAGACGTCTCCGGTCAGCTCAGGCTGCTCTCAAGCTACGCGCACAAAGGACGACATTTGGTCGAGACGATCGTTCTTGGCGAAGGACTTGCTGGCCAGTGCGCCATCGAGAAGAAGCGCATCTTGCTGACAAACGTGCCGCCGGAATTCGTCAATATCTCGTCCAGTCTCGGCGAAGCGCCGCAGTTAAGCATCGTCGTGCTTCCAGTCCTGTTCGAAGGTCAAACCAAAGCTGTAATCGAACTGGCGACGCTGCAATCGTTCTCGGAAGTTAACTTGGCTTTTCTTGACCAGCTGACGCTGAGTATCGGCGCCGTGTTCAACACGATCGAAGCGACGATGCGGACCGAAGGACTATTGTCGCAATCGCAGCAGCTAACCGTGGAGTTGCAATCCCGCCAGAGTGAATTGCAACAGACTAACGAAGAATTGGGTACCAAAGCCAAATTGCTGGCCGACCAAAATGCCGAAGTTGAACGCAAGAACACCGAAGTCGAACAGGCGCGGTATGCACTTGAAGAAAAGGCGGCCGAGCTCGCCCTTACGTCGAAATACAAATCCGAATTTCTGGCCAATATGTCTCACGAGCTGCGCACGCCTCTCAATTCCATTTTGATCCTCAGCCAGCAGCTTGCGGAAAATTCCGCGCGCACCCTCTCGGACAAGCAAGTAGAATACTCGCGCAACATCAATTCGTCGGGCTCCGACCTCCTCAACCTCATCAACGACATTCTCGATCTTTCGAAAATCGAGTCCGGTACCGTGACTGTCGAAGTCGAAGAGATCCCATTCGCGTCGCTGCGCGACGCCGTCGACCGCAGTTTCCGGCACGTCGCCGAAGCCAAGCATCTCCCGTTCAACGTTAATTTCTCCGAGAATCTTCCGCATTCATTAGAAAGCGATCCAAAGCGCCTTCAGCAAATCCTGAAAAACCTGATCTCCAACGCCATCAAGTTTACGTCGCGTGGCCACGTCGACCTGAGCGTCTACATGGCGGCGGACGGCTACAGCCTGGGGCATCCCGTGCTCAGCAAGGCTTCGCAGGTCATTGCATTCTGTGTTGAAGACACTGGCATTGGCATCGCGCCGGAAAAACAGAAGATCATTTTTGAGGCCTTTCAGCAGGCCGACGCGGGCACTTCGCGAAAATATGGCGGCACAGGCCTCGGTCTCGCCATCAGCCGCGAACTCGCTATCCTGCTCGGCGGCGAGATCAAGCTCGCAAGCAGCCAAGATCAAGGCAGCAATTTCACCCTCTACCTTCCGCTCTACTACTCCGGTCCCGACAACGCGTCGGCCACGACCGCTAGAGAACAAATGCCGCCGGCGCGTGAGCGTGCAATCCTGGCCACGACACGCGAAGAACACGTGCAGGACGATCGCAATGAAATCCAAGAAGGCGATCCGGTTTTCCTCATCGTCGAGGATGATCCGCACTACGCCCGCATTTTGCTGGGACTTGCGCGCGACAAGGGCTTCAAAGGCGTTGTGGCCAACAAGGGCGCGATGGGCATTTCTCTTGCGCGCCAGTACAAGCCGTCGGCGGTATCACTCGACATCTTCCTACCCGACATGCTCGGGTGGACAGTCCTCAATCATCTCAAACTCGATCCCGAAACCCGGCATATCCCGGTCCAAATCGTCACGATGGAGGAAGAGCGTCAGCACGGCCTCGCGCATGGCGCCTTCGCCTATCTCGTGAAAGAGCCAACCACGGACGGACTTGTCGCGGCGTTTGACCGGCTAAAGGACTTCACGTTGCCCCGCCCAAAACGTTTGCTCATTGTCGAAGATAATGAAATTGAGCGACAGTCGATCGCCGAGCTTCTGGGTCATGACGACATCGAATTGCATACCGCGGGTACTGGCGGCGAAGCGTTTGACGCGATGCTGGAAAAATCATTCGATTGCGTGGTGCTCGATCTGCGGTTGCCGGACATGACCGGCTT
>JANOCZ010000119.1:0-3181 GCA_031412455.1 Hyphomicrobium sp.
AGACGCGGCGAGGTTTTCAAGGATTCTTCGCGCGAGACTGGCACCTGAGGAGCGCTCGAGACAGCCGCAGCCGGAGCCTGCCCAGTCGGAGACGAGACGACACCGGGCACCCCTTGGGTTTTGCCAGCCCGCTCGGCGTCGAGCTCCTTGGTGAATTCGCGCTTCGCTTGCTCCTCGCGCAGCTTTGGAGCTGCAAAAAAGAATTGCCACCCGAGCAGCACGGCGAGAGACAGCACAATGGCCATCATCAGGTTTTTTTGATCTTGCGGGTCGTTCTGCGGATTCATCGAGACCTCGGCTTATCGCCGCCAGATGTCGCCTCGGCGGTCGGCAACGGATGGCGGAAAGTTGTTGTAAAAGATAGGGGACACCCGGTCACGGAGAAGCTTTTCCGTGTTCGTTTTTTGCTCGTGACGGAGGTTTCGTACCTTTGCCCGAATGCTGACCCGAATGCAGAATTGCGAACGCCCGGCCGACATCGGCTATCACGTCGCTGTAGGCGCGGTCGAAGGCGGCCGTCCGGGCAACGACGACATAGTCGAAGCCGCGCTGCGCCTTTGCCGGCGCCAATTCGCTAATGGCCGCCTTGAGGCGTCGCCGGATGCGGTTGCGGCGGACGGCGTTACCGAGCTTTTTGGTAACCGTGAAGCCGAACCGTGGACCACCGGGTTCGCCAGAAGCTGGATCGACGGCCGCCCGCTGACGAGCCTCAATCAGACATGAAGGCACGGACGCCCGTACCCCGCCGCGAACGGCGAGATATTCGGAGCGAACCTTGAGTGTCTCGATTGGCGAAATAGCCAAAGCCTCCGGAAGGGCATAAACCGTCCACCGGACCACGTCGGCGAATGAGCCTAAGCAGAAAGGCGCTTGCGGCCCTTAGCACGGCGGCGAGCCAATACCCGCTGTCCGCCGACAGTCAGCATGCGCTTGCGAAACCCATGGCGGCGCTTGCGCACAAGCCGGCTCGGTTGATAGGTACGTTTCACGGAAGTCTCCGTCCAGGCTATGCCCGGCCGCCGTTTCCAGCTGGCAGGCGAAAATGTAAGATATATCCGTGGCTTAAATCAAAACGCCGACCTCTGATGAAGCCGGGCGGAATTTGAGCATTGCCGGGAGCTGCCGCCTTATAGGAGGCGCCCATGGCGAAGTCAACGGACCGCGGCCGGCGACGCTGTCATAATCTATTTAGACGCGCCGCACCGATTTTTCGAAACAAAACCTCGAGCCAGGGCGAAGCACCTGCCAGCAAGCCACATTCCATCCATTCTGATCTCATCAGCCAGCGAGGCCGCCATGCGACGATCGACATTTTTGAATTTCGTGATGCTTCTGATCGGGGGCGCGATGTCTCCACAGGCGTCCGCAGCCCCTTTGGCCGAAGCCTTTAGCAAATCAAATCCAGCTTCGACCGTCGCCATCGATCACGCGCAGTGGACCAAGCTGCTTTCGACCCATGTGGAGCCATCCAAAGACGGGGTCAACCGCGTTCACTACGCCAACTTCAAACGCGACGGCCATCAAGCCTTGAAAACGTACATCAAATCGCTGGAGTCGGTGGACGTTGCGGCTCTGGCCCGCGCTGAACAGATGGCGTTCTGGGCCAACCTCTACAACGCCAAAACGATTGACGTTGTCCTTGACGCCTATCCGATCAAATCCATCAAAGACATCAGTCTCGGCGGCGGGCTCGTTGCTGCCGTCACCGGCGGTCCATGGAAAGCCAAGGTCGTCAAAGTTGGCCTCTACGACTTGAGCCTCGATGACATCGAGCACGGAATTCTCCGCCCGGTATTCAAAGACCCGCGCATCCACTACGCCGTCAACTGCGCTTCGATCGGCTGCCCGAACCTGATGCGCGAAGCTTTCACCGGCGCCAAATTGGAGGCGCAACTCGATGCCGGCGCCGGAGCCTTCATAAACAATCCCCGCGCCTTCACGATCGCCGGCAAAGAGGTCACGGCATCGTCCATTTACAATTGGTTCGTTGCCGATTTTGGCGGTGATGATGCAGGTGTCTTAGCGCATGCACGCAAATATGCTGAGCCTGCATTGAAACAGCAGCTAGAAGGTATGACAGAAATTTCCAGCTACGATTATGATTGGACGTTGAATGACGCCGGTCGTTGAGTTCATTTGAAAACTTTTGAGGATCGCCCGAATGAACGCTCCGCCCTTCGAAAAAACGTCGAATAATGCCGCGCCTCCCGCATCGAGCATCAAGCGCTGGCTGCCGCTCGCGATCCTCGCAAGCCTGATGGCGCTCGGGTTTGCGATGGGCTGGCATAAGTACCTGTCCTTCAAAACGATTGGGCTGAATTACGAAACGCTGAAAGCGTTCATCTCCGACAACTTCGCGCTGGCGCTCGCCGCTTATATGGCGCTCTACATCGCCGTCGTCGCTCTCTCCGCTCCCGGCGGTTTGATCATGACGCTTGCCGGTGGACTGTTGTTCGGCTGGCAAGTCGGTATCCCAGCGACGGTCATATCGGCCACCATCGGGGCATCGATTTTATTCTGGATCGCTAGATCTTCATTCGGAGAGACGCTGGCTGCGAAGGCTGGACCGACGCTGGAAAAATTCCGTGCCGGATTTAACGAAAATGCCTTGAGTTATCTGCTGTTTTTGAGGCTCGTGCCAATCTTCCCATTCGTACTTGTGAACATCGCACCAGCGCTCCTAGGCGTCCCATTCCGCACCTACGTGTTGGGCACATTTCTCGGCATTATTCCGGGCACAGCTGCATTTTCTGTGACGGGCGCTGGGCTCGCCAGCGTCGTCGAGGCCCAAAATCAAGCCTATCAGGCATGCCTCGCGACCAAGCCCGCAAATCCCGACAGCGCATGTCCATACACGATTGACACGAGCGCGCTCCTGACCAAGGAACTGATCGCAGCCTTCGTCCTGCTCGGCATCGTTTCGCTGATCCCCGTAGCGCTGAAATATTTGCGAGGCCGCAATGCTTGATCGTGCACCCGAAACCGCCATTTCCACGCCGCGAGGCGAGACGCTTGCCGTCGATATTTGTGTAATCGGCGCAGGCTCGGGCGGTCTGTCGGTAGCTGCCGCCGCCGCTGCATTCGGCCAGAAAGTCGTGCTTATTGAAAAGCACAAAATGGGCGGCGATTGTCTGAACTACGGTTGTGTACCGTCCAAAGCCTTGATCGCCGCCGGCAAACG
>JANOCZ010000120.1:0-3128 GCA_031412455.1 Hyphomicrobium sp.
TTGGATTGACCCGCAAGTCGGCTCGGAAGCCGAGTTCAATGGAAGCAAAACGGATAACCGAGCAGTAGACCTCCTCGCCTTCTTCGCCGACCGCCTCAAGGTCTTCCTGCGCGATCAAGGCAAACGCCACGACCTGATCGACGCCGTGTTCTCGCTCGGCGGCCAAGACGATCTTGCGCTGATCGTGCGCCGCGTCGAAGCCTTAGATAGCTTCCTCAAAACCGACGACGGCGCAAACCTGCTGGCTGGCGTCAAACGCGCAGCCAACATTCTCGCCATCGAAGAAAAGAAGGACAAAAAATCCTACGCCGGCACTTACGATCTCAAACTTCTTCTGGAAAAAGAAGAAGCCGCGCTCGCCGCCAAGATCGAGGAAGTGAAGCAGGACACCGTCGCCGCGATCAACGTCGAAAATTTCGCCGGCGCCATGCGCGCGCTTGCTGAATTGCGCCCGCCCGTCGATGCGTTCTTCGACAAGATCCTCGTCAACGCCGACGATCCAAAAATCCGCGAGAACCGGTTGGCGCTGCTCTCAGAAATCCGCGCCGCCACTCTGACCGTCGCCGACTTCTCCAAAATCTCTGGCTAATCACTTTCCTCTCCCTTCGGGAGAGGATGTCGCGAAGCGACAGAGCTTGCCCCCGCGAAGGCGGGGGTGAGGGGCTTCACTTCTCCAGGGGCTTTTCAATCGAGGCAGTCGCGCGCAGCTAGCCCCTCATCCGCCCCTCCGGGGCACCTTCTCCCCAAGGGAGAAGAAAGGACAAATGTTGCCTTTTGCGCTCACCTAACTGCAACACCCTCACCCTCAACAGCACCGTTCTGCCGTTCGATCAATGCCAGCTGATGCGCCGAGTATCGCGGATATTTAATTGGCATGATCTGCTCGATGACGCGCGGCAGATCTTTCACAGCAACGGCTTCGAACGCATTGACGGCAATCGCGCTTCCAGCCCACATCACGGCAATATAACCGCCACCCGCTACGAAATAGCGAAAGAGTTCGCGGCGTTCGCCTGGCGACGCAGTCATCTTTGAAAAAATCGCCATCTACAACCCCGCCTCAATTTGCAACTTAGGTCCGCAACTCTAACTTCGACAACGGCGCGAGACGACCGCCGGTTCCAGCGATGCTGTTGTTGTCGACGACGCAACTGTGAATATTTCAGCCGTCCGAACTTGCGTTTTCTCAGCTACAACCACGCACGTCGCGCAGTCATCGATGCCTGAAAATTCAACCGCGGCTCTGTGATGCTGAGTCTTGCAAAAGTGGCGCGTGCCAACCGGTCTCAACTTTCGAGCGACACCAGCTTGAGCGGCACGCGCCCGCCCCCCATACTTCGCCTAGCGAGCGAAGAAAATAAAAAGGGAGCTAGCGCGGCGACCACTAGGCCCTCACCTAGTGGCGTGAACACCCCGCGGGTCACGGCCGCGCCAACTCCCCTATGACAAACTTGTAACTGCGAAAATCGCTCCGATATACCCACGTGCGCGAGAGGGTGTTTCTCGCCCATCGTCATCGATTTCTGTGGATAACACGACGCGAAATTTCTGAACGGTTTTCAAACGTCGATCAACGCTCACTCGCGCGTCAAACCTTTCGCTGCAAGCTCTTCAAGATACTTGCCCCACCGCTGATCTTTTTCGCGTCCAAGTAAATGTAGATAGCCCCACGTGAACAACCCAGTGTTGTGCCCGTCATCAAATGCAATCCGCGTCGCGTAATTTCCAACCGGTTTCAGGTTGCTGATCTTGACGGTCTTCTTACGCGGAACCGTCTGCCGCTGACTGGGCGAATGTCCCTGCACTTCGGCCGACGGGCTCATGACGCGCAGCATCTCAGCGGAAAATTCAAACGTCCGCCCATCGGGAAAATCTGCTTTCAAGGTGCGCCCCTCGTCGGCGACGTTGAGCAGCGGCGGCGGCGTCAGCGTTCCCTTCGCGCGCTCGACTTCCGTCCACACGCGCGCGGCAATCTCGCGGAAAATATTTGCATGCACACCCTCAGGCGCCGAAATCGTCACCGGCCGGCCGCTGTCGGACGTCTCGCGGATGTCCATATGCAGCGGCACTTCGCCAAGGAACGGCACACCGAGCGCCTTCGCTTCATCGCGCGCGCCCCCATGACCGAAAATATCCGACCTCGTCCCGCAACTCGGGCACATAAAATAACTCATGTTCTCGACGATGCCGAGGATCGGCACTTCGACGCGCTGAAACATGCCGATCCCCTTGCGCGCATCGATCAGCGCCAGATCCTGCGGCGTCGATACGATAACCGCGCCCGACAGCGGCACGTTCTGCGAAATCGACAGCTGAATATCGCCCGTCCCCGGCGGCATATCGACGACGAGCACGTCAAGGTCGCCCGTCGTCCCCGGCCAATCCGTCTCGCGCAGCATCTGGCTCAACGCCGAGACGACCATCGGCCCGCGCCACACAACGGGCGTCGCCTCATCGACGAGAAAACCCATCGACATGACCTTGAGGCCCCACCCCTCCATCGGCTTGATGATCTTCCCGTTCGTCACCGTTGGCTTGCCGGAAATTCCAAGCAGCCGAGGTTGCGACGGTCCATAGATGTCAGCATCGATGATGCCGGCCTTCAGCCCGATCGCTTGCAGCCCAAGCGCGAGGTTGACCGCGACTGTCGATTTGCCAACGCCACCCTTGCCGGACGCGACCGCGATGATGTGTTTGACACCCGCAATACTTTGCGCCGATTTTTGCCCCGGCGCTTGAGCCTGAGCCGCCGCTTGCCGTGGCCCCGCGCCATCGCCCGCTGCCCCTCGCGCCCGCGCCTCTTGCACGCGGCTGTGCTCAGCAACTTTACCGACGGCAGCTCGCGGCTTTGGTGCAGTTGGCGTCACAGCGGGACTGGCCACTCGCCGCGCCGAACCCCCCGCCGCATCCGCCGTCAGCACCGCGGTCACACCCGCAACGCCCCGGATGTCAGACACAACCTTTTCCGCAGCCTTCCGCAATTGCTCGAGCTCTTCAGCGCGGTCGGCCGGAATCGTGATCGAAAAATAAACCCGCTCGTCCTTGATCAGAATTTCCGACACGAGCCCGAGATCGATGATGTTGCCCTCGAGGTCCGGCCCCTTGACCCGGCGCAACGCATCTTCGAC
>JANOCZ010000121.1:0-3043 GCA_031412455.1 Hyphomicrobium sp.
ATCGACTGCAAGCCAACTTCCATATGTCGCCCCCATCACCTACACTGTTTGGTTGTATTGCTCAGCATATTACTAACCTTTAGATTGCAATGACGATCGGTGATACCCGTAAGAACAGGTGTTTCACTGGATTTGACATGTCGGCGGGGATCAACGATGTTCCGGCGCACCCCGTAATCACTGGATGACACGCGGCAAATGCTGGGTCTTTGCCAGCCGTCGCGATTTGCCGAGCATCGGACATCAACCGGCGGCTAGCCAACCCGGGCGGGTTACACATGCCATGGAGCGAAAGCGCGAGATGAACGTCGTAATCGTCGAATCCGCCGCCAAAGCCAAAACCATCAACAAATACCTGGGGTCCGGTTACAAGGTCATCGCTTCGTATGGGCATGTCCGCGATCTGCCGTCGAAAGATGGCTCGGTCGAGCCCGACAACGACTTCAATATGCATTGGGACATCGATACCAAGTCGCAGAAGATCGTCCGCGAGATCGCCGAAGCCGTCAAAGGCGCCGACAAGCTGATCCTGGCAACCGACCCTGATCGCGAGGGCGAGGCGATCTCGTGGCATCTGCTCGAGATCCTGCATCAGAAGAAGGCGATCAAGAAGGGGCTCGCGATCGAGCGCGTCGCGTTCAATGCGATCACCAAGCAGGCGATCCTGGCCGCGATGGACGCGCCGCGCCAAATCGATCAGCCGCTCGTCGAGGCATACTTGGCGCGCCGGGCGCTCGATTATCTCGTCGGCTTTACGCTGTCGCCGGTGCTGTGGCGCAAGCTGCCTGGTGCACGCTCGGCGGGACGCGTGCAGTCGGTGGCGTTACGGCTGATCTGCGATCGCGAAGCCGAAATCGAAGCGTTCCGCACGGATGAATACTGGACCGTCGAGGCGATCCTCGCGACGGCCCGCGGCGAAGACTTCAAGGCGCGGCTCGTCGCGATTGCCGGCACGACGCTGAAGAAGCTCGATATCAAGGACGAGGCCAGCGCTACGGCCATCAAGGCTGCGATCGAAAAAGGCGATTTCAAAATCGCCTCGGTCGACAAAAAAGCCGCTAAGCGCAATCCGTATCCGCCATTCACGACCTCGACGCTGCAGATGGATGCATCGCGTAAACTCGGCTTCTCGGCCAAGCAGACGATGCAGGTGGCGCAGCGGCTCTATGAGGGCGTCGATATCGGCGGGGAGACGGTCGGGCTCATCACCTATATGCGAACCGACGGCGTGCAAATCATTCCCGAGGCCGTCGGCCACATTCGCGATATGATTTCGAAAGAGTACGGGCGGCAGTACACGCCGTTCGCGCGCGAGTGGAAAACGAAAGCCAAGAACGCGCAGGAAGCGCACGAAGCGATCCGGCCAACCGATCCGCAACGCAAGCCTGACAGCGTGCGCAAACATCTCGATCGCGATCAGGCGGCGCTTTACGATCTGATCTGGAAGCGCGCAATCGCGAGTCAAATGGCGCCAGCCGACCTTGAGCAGACGGTGGCCGACATTGAAGTCACGGGCCGCAATGGCACGGCCTACGGGCTGCGCGCCAACGGATCGGTCATCACTTTTGACGGCTTCCTCAAAGTCTATGAGGAAGGCCGCGATGATCGTGTGTTGACGATTGCCAAAGGCAAGGACGATGCCGAGGGCGAGGACGAAAGCCGCCGCTTGCCGCCGCTATCGGCTGGCGAACATTGCAAAGACAAACAGGTCGATGCCGACCAGCACTTTACGCAGCCGCCGCCGCGTTTTTCTGAAGCGACGCTGGTCAAGCGGATGGAAGAACTGGGTATCGGGCGGCCGTCGACGTATGCCTCGACCATGGCCGTGCTGGTTGATCGCGACTACGTCAAAATCGACAAGAAGCGGCTCGTGCCCGAAGACAAGGGTCGGCTTGTCATCGCGTTTCTCGAAAGCTTCTTCAAGAAGTACGTCGAGTTCGATTTCACGGCCGACCTCGAAGAGAAACTCGATCTCATTTCCAACAACGAACTTGCTTGGAAGGACGTCTTGCGGGATTTTTGGCGCGACTTCACGGCGGCGGTCGGCGAGATCAAAGATCTGCGCGTCACGCAAGTGCTCGACGCTTTGAACGACATGCTGGGGCCGCACATCTTTCCGGCCAAGGAGGACGGCAGCGACAGCCGCGCGTGTCCCAAATGCGGAACCGGCCGGTTGAGTCTCAAGATCTCCGGCAAGTTCGGAGCGTTCATTGGCTGTGAAAATTATCCCGAGTGCAAGTTCACGCGGCAGCTCGCGCAGTCAGCGTCGGGCAATGAAGCGGCGGCGCTCGATGGCAAGGTGCTCGGCTTCAACGATGACGGCGTTGCCGTGACGTTGCGCAACGGGCGCTTTGGACCGTACGTGCAGCTCGGCGAAGCTGAGGGCGACGAGAAGCCCAAGCGTTCAAGTTTACCCAAAGGTGTCGATGCGGGCACGCTCGATCTCGAACGCGCTTTGCAGTTGCTCTCGCTGCCGCGCGACGTTGGCCAGCATCCCGAAACCGCGACGGTCATCACGGCCGGCCTAGGCCGCTATGGACCGTTCATTCTGCATGATGGCACGTACGCCAACCTCGAGAACATGGAAGAGGTGTTCTCGATCGGGCTCAATCGTGCCGTGACGCTGCTGGCTGAAAAGCGCGCGGGCGGCGGCAAGAGCCGGTTCCAGCGGCAGGCGGCGACGGTGTTGAAGGATCTTGGCGAACATCCAAGCGAGGGCGGAAAAATCCAAGTGCTCGACGGGCGCTATGGTCCCTACGTGTCGCACAACAAAGTCAATGCGACGGTGCCGAAGGCGCGTAAGCCTGACGAGTTGACCGTCGATGAAGCCGTGGCGCTGCTCGCCGAGCGGGTTGCCAACGGCGGCGGCAAGAAGGTCAAGCGCGGGGCGAAGCCTGGATCAAAGCCGAAGGCTGGCGCGAAGCCTTTGAAGGTTGCGGCGAAGGTCGCGCCGGGAGATGCCGAGATGAAGCCACCGGCTAAAAAGCCCGCTACAAAGAAGGCTCCGGCGAAAAAGGCCGCCGCGAAGAAGGCACCGGCAAAG
>JANOCZ010000122.1:0-3991 GCA_031412455.1 Hyphomicrobium sp.
ATTACTCATGCCTTATGAGGACCTTCGCCGCCTGCGGATTACAGCATTCGATGACCGCTTCGATTGCCCCGAAACGCAGGGTTTTGCACCCCTGATAGTCAGTGGATAGTCAGCAGACAAATACTGCTCTCGAAGCCATTCACTGAAAAAGCATTGCAAATCAAAGGCTTGGAGAGGTGGCAGAGTGGTCGATCGCGTCGCACTCGAAATGCGAAGTACTCGCAAGGGTACCGGGGGTTCGAATCCCTCCCTCTCCGCCACCACCTCAAACTTTCCCCATCCTGACAGGCTCTGACATCCACCGACATACCATGTCAGTGGATGAAATTTTGCATAATAGTTACAATGCGGTATGATGGCTAACGCTTGGCCGTGCTGTGCGCTAACACGACTTCCGCTGCCATGTGGCGAACCCAAATGACCAACAGATTGGTGATCAACTGGGGGATAGCTCGGCACGGAATGGCTGCGAGCCATTGGCTGAGGCACCTGAAAGCAAGCAAACTTAAAGACGCTGGCATCTTCGAGGAGGAGGCGGGTTGCGCCTGGTTGTTGGGAAAAACCTCAACAAGAGGTGGGTCGTCAGAGTGACAATCAATGGCCAGCGCAAAGAGCGGGCCTGTTTTGACTTTCTAACCAATTGAGCGCACACTGGAATTGTAAGGAGCTATGCACTAGCCGTGTCTGCAATTCGCTTAATACTCGCCGTGTTGATCGGCTTTTCACTGGCGGTGACGCCGGTGCAAGCCGCCATGGTAGGGCCCGCTGCGGCTATGGAGCATTGCGACAAACAGGATATGGGCGATTGCCCTTGCTGCGAGAAAGCCGACGCCTGCCGTCCCGACACATGTGCCACCAAGTGCCTGAAAGTGGTGGGGAATCTGTGCGCACTGACCGAGCCCTTTATTCCTGTTGCAGAAGAACTTCACTGTGCGGCGGGCGATAAGGTAGCCCTGCGATCCTGGCCGCCACCCTCGCCTCCTCCTCGAACCTGATCACTCAATTGTAATGCCTTGCCTCATCGATAGCGAAAGCATCGTTGGCACCGGGCGTATTGAGTCCTGCTCCGACAATTCGGAGCGCGGAGAACAGGTTTGTGAAGGAGGTTGAATATAATGAAAATATTGGAATTGCCGGCAGCGGCCCTGATTGGGCTGTTGGCTGGAATGGTGCCTGAGTCCGCATGGGCAGGAGCCAGCGACTATGTTTTCGAGCCTGTTGCCAAGGACGTCCGCAATGGCCCTGGCAGCGAGATCGCCGTCAAGCTGATTTACAAACCGAGCGGTAAGCCTGTTGAAGGGGCGATCATTTTCCGCACGCGGTTGGATATGTCGCCCGACCGCATGGAGTCCATGACGACCACCGTCGAAGCGCTGAGTGAGAGCGAGCCCGGGATCTACAAATTCCGCGCCGACTTCACGATGGCTGGTGGTTGGGCACTGAAGCTTCAGGCCAAGGTGCAGGGCGAGCCAGAAACCGTGCAGGGCACGGTCGTCTTCACGGCGAAAAAGTGAGGATGATCCGGTGAAAAAATTGGCATTCGTCTTGGCCGGAGTTCTGGCAGTGCTCGCACCGACAGCGGTCGGCTATCGGCTCGGGACCGGCCACTGGCCGTTTATGGCATCGCCTATGATGACGGACAGCGGGTCAGCGGCACAACCAGACGCAATACCAGCGGCAAGCCGTCGGGCTCTCTATTGGAAAGACCCCGACGGCAAGCCCGCCTTTGCTTCCAATCCCACCAAAACGGTAGACGGTCGTGACTACGTGGCCGTAACCGAAAACGAGGAGCCGCCACTGCCGGGCGATGCGCCGGCGGCTGTCGAAAGCGCCTCGGCTGAAACCACGCTACCCGGCGAGCGCAAAATTAAATTTTACCGCAATCCGATGGGGCTGCCGGACACTTCGCAAGAGCCCAAAAAAGACTGGATGGGGATGGACTACATCCCGGTCTACGACGGCGAAGACGACGAGGACGGCTCGAGTGTCAAGGTCAGCCTCGATAAAATTCAGCGGGCGGGCGTGAAATCGGAGCCTGCCGAAATGCGCAAGCTGGCGCGGCCGGTGAGCGCGCCTGGCGTCGCCAAGATCGACGAACGCACGCTGCGCGAAATCACGCTCCGTGCCGACGCTTACATTGAAAAACTTTATGTTGCCGAAACGGGCAAGCACGTGAAAGCGGGAGAACCGCTGTTCCGGATCTACAGTCCTGACATCGTCAAGGCCGAGGTCGACTACAAAACCGCGATGCGCGCATCTGCCGGTCAATCGCGCAGTGACTCCGAGAAGGATCTGCAAGGCGCTTCGATGCGTCTGCAAAATCTCGATGTTCCCGACAGCGTCATTAAATCACTGTCAAACGGCAAAGGCGCGACACCGATGCAAATCGACTGGCCATCGCCGGTCAGCGGCGTCGTCATCGACAAGAAGGTGGTCGAAGGCCAGAAAGTCAGCGCCGGAGCGATGCTTTATCAAATTGCCGACCTCAGCAGCATCTGGGTCGTCGCCGACGTTGCTGAGCAGGATATCGGGCCGATCAAGGTCGGCGCGCGGGCGACCGCTGTGTTCCGGGCTTTTCCAAATGAGAAATTCGAAGGCAAAGTCACGTTCATTCTGCACGAACTCGCGATGCAGACACGCACGGCAAAAGTGCGCATTGAGATCGCCAACCCGGACCATCGCATCCGCCACGAAATGTACGCCGATGTGACGATCGATGCAGGCGAGGCGGATGGCGAACGTCTGGTCGTTCCCGTCTCAGCGGTTCTCGACACCGGCGTCCGCCAGGTGGTGCTGGTCGACAAGGGTGAAGGCCGTTTTGAGCCGCGTCCAGTAAAGCTCGGCTATCGTGGCGAAGGCTACGTCGAAGTGACTGAAGGATTGGCGGCGGGCGACAAGGTCGTCACATCGGCGAACTTCCTGATCGACGCTGAAAGCAACCTCAAGGCGGCGCTGAAGGGTTTTACCGCGGACACGCCTGCGCCAGCTGACGGCAAGCCCATGGCTGACCCGATGGCCGCGCCGATGTCTGATCCCATGGTGCCGATGGACAGCGGCGCAACCGAGACCATGCCGAAAGCGGCGCCAGACAAGATGTCCGAGCCGCCAATGTTCAAGCCGATGGCGCCGACGAACGGCAGCGCGGAGGCGAAGCGATGATCGCTCGTCTCATTCGCTGGTCGGCCAATAACCTGTTGCTGATCGCCGTCGGCGTCATCTTCGCGACGGGCTTTGGCATCTATGCGGTCAAGCATGTTCCGCTCGACGCAATCCCTGACCTCTCCGATACGCAGGTGATCATCTACACTGATTATCCGGGGCAGGCGCCTCAGGTGGTCGAAGACCAGGTCACCTATCCGCTTTCTACAGCGATGCTGTCGGTGCCGAAATCGCGTGTGGTGCGCGGGTTCTCGTTCTTCGGCGTCTCCTTCGTCTACGTCATTTTTCAGGACGGCACCGATATCTATTGGGCGCGCTCGCGTGTCGTCGAATATCTAAGCGCGGCTTCGCGCAACCTGCCGAGTGGCGTGACGCCAACGCTCGGGCCTGACGCGACCGGCGTCGGCTGGGTGTATCAGTACGCGGTCGTGGCCGCCAAGCGCACGCTGGCGGAACTACGCACAACGCAAGATTGGCAAGTCCGTTACGCGGTCGCCAAGGCCGAAGGCGTCGCCGAGGTGGCGAGCGTCGGCGGCTTTGTCAAGCAATACAGCGTCGTCGTCGATCCCTCGCGCTTGCGTAGCTACAATATTCCGCTGACGAAAGTGCGCGACGCCATCCGAGCCAGCAACAACGACGTCGGCGGCCGCGTCATCGAACTGGCCGAGACCGAGTTCATGGTACGCGGACGCGGCTATCTGCGCAGCGTCGACGATATCGAACAGATCGTATTGAAAGCGGAAAACGGCGCGTCCGTTCTGTTGCGAGACGTGGCGCGCGTCGAGATCACGCCGGACGAGCGGCGCGGCATTACGGAACTGAACGGCGAGGG
>JANOCZ010000123.1:0-6619 GCA_031412455.1 Hyphomicrobium sp.
GACGCGACGCGCGATAAGTCAGCGTCGACCGCCAGCGTCGATCTGGTCAAACCGGTCAAATCGCGTTTCAAACTGCCGGCCGATACTAATTTTCCAATGCAGCACGCAGCTGCTCTGATTCAAGCCGCAAGATCGGGTCAGAAAATCATCGCCGCTCACGTCTACGACGGCTCCGAAAAAGGTACCAAAGTTTACCTGACGAATGCCGTCATCGGCAAAGCTGAATCGCCCGGCGCTAAGCGCGAGACCGTCGCCGTCAAAGATGCGGCCCGTCTCGCGCCGTTGCAATCTTGGCCGATGTCGATCAGCTATTTTGAAACCGGCACCGACAAGCAGGACGCAGCACCTGCCTACGAACTGACTTATCATTTTTACGAGAACGGCGTCACCTCGCGCTTGGCGATTGATTACGGCGAATTCGCCATCAAAGGCGACCTGAAGGAATTGACGTTCCTCCCTGAGTCAAACTGCGCCGCCAGAGATCACTAGCGCCGGCTATCAGCCGCCGACGGCGTCCGCCAACTGAAAACTGATCGTCACGCCCTTGGCATCGCGCGTCACGTTGGTGATCGCGATAGCACCTGACGGTCCGACCGTTAGGTATTTGCGCAAACCGTCGGCTACACCCGCCTGCGTTGCAGGATCGTTGACCTTGTCTTTGACCTTCGCCGCCAGATCAGGCTTCAACTTGGCAATTGTCCGATTGGCATAGCCCAGACCCGCCTTGCACGCGCCATCGCTGAAAATGTTACCCGTCGAGACACACCGCGCGCTGAGCGCTCCGGAAATCGCAATATTGCGGACCTCGAGCGCGAGACTGTTTTTGAAATGCACGGGCACGACGTCGATGTCGATCGTGCCGTTCTTCCAAACGATTTTCGGCAACGCTCCGGCCAGTCCGCACTCGCCGCTGATGCACCCACCCGAGATGACCGCGTTCGGCTGGAACTTGAGCGTCAATCGGACAGCTGAACCCGCCGCGCTGATCTTGATCGACTCCGAGTTGAGATCATCGACGTAGTACGCATACGTTGAGCCAAACAGCGCGAACGATTTGGGGGCGAGCGGTATTGGCGTCTCTTTTCCGGCAATCGCGAAGTAAGACGCGCTCGTCCCAGCCAAAAATCCGCCGGGCTTATTATTGAGATGGATTTTTGCGTCGCCCGCGACGGCCTGCACGAGGCCCGCGAGTTCGCTGAGGGTAATGCGCAACTCCGCCGCTGACGCCGGGATGACATTCGCCCCCCACCACGTAGCCACGACGGCCCAACACGCTACGCTTGTCCGCGCGAACGCCACTCAAACTCCCCGCACACCAAACCCCGGCCACAGCCGCAACGCGTCCCCAAAACTCAAGGCTAGTAAAGCCCGCGCCCGCGCTCTCCGATACGGCACAGGGTCCAAATCGCGGCGAATGTCAGCGCCCCGTTGCCCCCGGGCGACAATCCGTGGTTCAACCCCGATAACGCCCGCTGCTCAATCCGCGCACGACACCCAGGAGACTGCAACACGCGATGCCAGCGCCGCCAACCATCTGGGATGTCATCATCGTGGGTCAGGGGTTGGCCGGCACGACGCTGGCCTGGAACTTGATCGAAGCTGGCCAGCGCGTCCTCGTGCTCGACGCCGAGGAACCCGTAACCTCCTCGAAGATCGCCGCCGGATTGATCACGCCGATCACCGGCCAGCGCTTAGCCCTGAGCTGGCGCATCGCCGACGTCTTGCCTTCAGCCCACAAATTCTACGCGTCGGTCGAAGCGCGCACGGGCGCCAAGTTTTTCTACCCCCGCACGGCCGTCCGCTTGTTCCAATCGGACGCCGAACGGCAGATTTGGGCCGAGCGCAGTTCCCGCCCGGCATTCCAAGCCCACACGATCTCACCCCAGCCAGAGGTGCTGCTCGCCCCTGACGTCGCCACGACGCGCGACGGCGGCTTCCACATGTCGACCGCGCAGCTCGACGTCGCCGCATACCTCGCAGCCTCGCGCGCCAACTTCCCTTACGAGAGAATGACG
This sequence comes from Hyphomicrobium sp., assembly GCA_031412455.1. Taxonomy (GTDB): domain Bacteria; phylum Pseudomonadota; class Alphaproteobacteria; order Rhizobiales; family Hyphomicrobiaceae; genus Hyphomicrobium_B. The sequence goes on from JANOCZ010000123.1 coordinate 2,016, forward strand.
ATTGACTGGCACCGCGACGTGGCCTTCGCCGGCAACGCTATCACAGTCGGCCCCTACACCGCCCGGCGCGTGATCTCGTGTGAGGGTTACGCCGCCGCGCGCAATCCCTATTTCTCAGCCGTCCCATGGAAACCCGCGAAGGGTGAAATCCTGACCATCCGGTTAGCAAAGCCGTTGGCCCCGCTATGCCTGCATCGCGGCGTCTGGCTCGCCCCAACCGCCGATCCGTGCGTCTTCAAAACTGGCTCGACCTATGACTGGAAAGTTCAGGATCAAACCCCGACCGCCAGCGCCCGATCAGAGATCGAAACCAAACTGCGGCAATTCTTTCGCGTCCCTTACCGGGTGATCGGCCATGAAGCAGCGGTCCGCCCCGTCATCCGCGAGAGCAAGGCGATGATCGGTCTGCACCCGATTCACGAGGCGCTGGGCTTCTTCAACGGGCTAGGCTCGAAAGGCGCGCTGCATGCGCCGTGGTTCGCCGCGCTGTTTACCGATGTCCTCGTCCACGGCCGCCCGCTCCCACCGGAATTTGACATCCCCAATCAGCGCTTAACGTCGAACGGCGCACCACTTCCGGTTACGTGAGGTCACTCCTCCCAAGTCTCCGCGGCCAGCAGCTTGTGGGCGGGCACTATGTCCTCGGGCGGCGTATTCGCCTCGGCCGCGAAGACCAGCAGCATGCTTTCGTCGCCGAGCAGATGCTCGAGAACAGCGGCCCGCAGCAGCACGTTGTCGTCCCACGACGCCAGTTGACCCGGTTCGATGCCAGTCAGCGTCAGGAAGCGGCTGAGCCGCCCCGCGTCGGCCGCCAGAAATGTTAGCCCCTGCAACGCAAGGGCATCGGCGCTCTCGATCGTCATACGCTGGCGCTTCGGCTTCACATTTAGCCTCCCTGAGGTCCCGTCCTTTAACTGTTGGTTACGGCTTAGAGTCCACACTGCGGCACGGCTTTCCCCGAGAATCGGTGCACAGATGAGCCAGACGAGGCAACGGTCGAGCAGCGCATGACTTACCAAGAACCAAGCATGTCCGTCGAACGCCGCGGTGCCGACCCCCGCCTGGCGCAACGTACCGTGCTGATTGTCGAGGACAACGAGCTCAACATGAAGCTCTTCCACGACCTTTTGGCCGCGCACGGCTATCGCACCATCCAGACCCGCAACGGCTTCGACGCCATGGAACTCGCGCGCACCCACCGTCCCGATCTGATCTTGATGGACATCCAGCTCCCCGAAGTCTCGGGTCTCGAAGTCACCAAGTGGCTGAAGGACGATGAAGGCTTGCGCCATATCCCGGTGGTCGCCATCACCGCGTTCGCCATGAAAGGCGACGAGGAGCGGATCCGCTCGGGCGGCTGCGAAGCCTACATCTCAAAACCAATTTCCGTCATGGGCTTTCTCGAAACCGTCCGCCGCTTCATTGGCCCATCGAAACCCTGATCTAAACCTGCTTCCAGCCAGCCTCACCCCGTTCCTCCCCGAAGATCGAATGAAATGACCGCCCGCGTCCTTGTCGTCGACGACATTTTAGCCAACGTCAAACTGCTCGAAGCAAGGCTTCAGGCGGAGTACTTCGAGGTGTTGTCGGCCCACAGCGGCCAGGAAGCGCTCGACATATTAGCGCGCGAACGTGTCGACGTGGTGCTGCTCGACGTCATGATGCCGGGCATGGACGGCTTTGAAGCCTGCCGCCGCATTAAATCAAACCTCGCGACCCATCACATCCCCGTCGTCATGGTCACGGCCCTCGACCAGCCGGCCGACAAAGTCCAGGGTCTTGAAAGCGGCGCCGACGATTTCCTGACCAAACCCGTCGATGACATCGCGCTCGTGACTCGCGTCAAGAACCTCGCCCGTCTGAAGATGCTCAATGACGAAATGATCATGCGCGCATCGACCGGCAAGGAGATGGGCATTCCCGACGACGGCGCCTTTGCCAAAGCACTATCGGGCCGCTCGGGCCGTGTCCTCGTTGTCGACGATCACCCGCGCTCCGCCGCGCGGCTTTTAGAAGTGCTCTCCAAAACCAACGACGCTTTTGCCGAGCGCGACCCGAACGCCGCGTTGATCAAGCTCGCCGAACATAACTTCGACTTGCTCGTCGTCAGTCTGTCGCTGCAGAATGCCGACGGCTTGCGGCTATGCTCGCAAGTTCGCTCCCTCGAGCGCACGCGCCATTTGCCGATCGTCATCCTGGTCGAGCCGGGCGACGAAGCACGCCTGCTGCGTGGTCTCGACATGGGCGTCAATGATTATCTGATGCGCCCGATCGACCGCCACGAATTGCTCGCGCGCGTTAAGACGCAGATCAAGCGCAAACGCCATTCCGACTTCCTCCGCCATCGTCTGGCGGAAACTGTCGAGATGTCGATTACCGACGCACTGACCGGTCTGCAAAACCGGCGCTACATGGAAAGCCACTTGAAGACGCTGGTAGCCGATAGTCTGCGCACCGGCCGCAACCTGTCGATGCTGGTGGCCGACATCGATCACTTCAAAGCTGTCAACGACACCTACGGTCACGACGTTGGCGACATCGTCTTGAAAGAATTCTCTGTCCGCCTGAAGCGCAACACGCGCGGCATCGATCTCGCATGCCGGTTGGGCGGCGAAGAATTCGTCATCATCATGCCCGACACGGATATCGCCCGCGCCTATCAGGTGGGCGAGCGCCTGCGCGCCTGCGTTGCCGCCGATAATTTCTCGATTACGGGGGATCGCTCGATCCGCGTGACCGCCAGCGTCGGCATCAGCACGTTGCAGATCGCCGAAGACACGCCCGAGACGGTCTTTAAACGCGCCGACCTTGCGCTCTATGCTGCCAAAAAGCGCGGCCGCAACCGCGTCTCGGCAGACGCCGCCTGAGCAATATTGCTTACGGGAATAACATTTTCGCCACAGTGAAATCGACCCCAGTTCGGCCATTGCCGACCACGCTCTGAAAATTCTGGTTATTTTTCCGGAATTTGGCGGCCGCCGTTACCACGCCAACGGACGAAACGGTGTCATTTAGATCACTTCAAAGCAGTTCTTGCATTTGTTTAAGTGTTCTGCCACGAATCGCGTGAACTGAACGGGGACAACTTTCACCGTTACACTAAAATGCAGTCGCATCTGCGCATATCAAAGTCAGATGCGATGAACACGATCCCGCGCTGTTGGGCCCGCCGCAAAGCCTAATAGAGTGGGTTTGGTCGATCCGAGTGACACATCGAGTGGCCTCCTCAAGGGTTACATGGATCGATCTAGAAGCTGGGTGAGGGACAACGCCCTCTTTGGAACTCGCCCGGTTATGACCAGGGTCTAGAGACTATCTCGGAACGATTTACCCCGCTGCCGAGCGCGTTTCGGACCCTGGTCTTCTCATCCAGAGCACGCGGCGATTAACGCCGAATGTCACAATCAGTTCCGATATAATAACGCGGCACCGCTGAAAACGGATCATATTCGCAACGCCAGGAGCCGCGCGAAATACCCCGAGCGCATCGCCAGCAAAGCTGCAAATGAGCAGCGTTACTTGATTTTCGTTTCCTTGAACTCGACGTGCTTGCGCGCGACCGGATCGTATTTCTTAAACACGAGCTTCTCGGTCGACGTGCGCGGGTTCTTCTTGGTCACGTAGAAAAAACCAGTCCCCGCAGACGAGATGAGCTTAATCTTTTGCGTAATAGGCTTTGCCATGGCGATTGGGCCTTAAGGTGGGCTCGAAACTGATGAAGAAGGAGCCGCACCATACCCTCGAACGTAGCTCTGTCAAGGCTGGACACTGCCCCGCCCGGCGCTACCGATTGGCACGCGCTGGTAAAGGGTCACTCGGCGGCAAATCGGCACCTTCGATCTGCTCGCTGCCAAACCCGTGCATCCGATTTGCCCATTGGTAGGCAATCAACGCGCCTTTGATCCGCGGCAGCAGCCACAAACTAAGGAGCACGGTCACTGGCAACCAGATCGCCAGCTGGATCCACATCTCGAGCGCAAAATTCCTCTCGATCAGCAAAATCCCGCCAACGATGATGTGCGCCGTGATGGTCATCGTGAAATAGGGCGGCGCATCGTCGGCGCGGTGATGATGCAACTCTTCACCACACGCTGGGCACACGTCATGAACCTTGAGATATCGATAGTAGAGCGCGCCGTCGCCGCATTGAGGGCACCGTTGCGCCCACCCGCGCTTGATAGACGTCCACACGCCTCGACCACTATCGTTGTCTCGGATAGACGGGTCTTTATGCGTTTTGTTGATCACTGGCATACATTGAAAATGGGCGCAGGAACGTAGCGGGTCAATGCAGCGCGCGGCCGCAGGGCCGGGGCATGTCAGCGATCATTCCGGCTGTCGGAACCCTGCAATCCCCAACACGTTTCTCGCAGGTAGCGTTGCACCAATCGTTTTGAGGTCGTCAAATGTCGACAACCAAGCCAACTAGTTCCAAGCCCGACAGCGCCAATCCCGGCCACAACAACAAGCCCGACCAACCCAAAAGCACCCGGCCCGATGACGCCGCACCTCTGCCTCGTGATATCGCCGATGAAGCAGCGATGCGCGATCAGCCGGAGGACAAAAGCGCGACGGCCCGGCGCACGACCCCGGCCGGCAAAGGC
>JANOCZ010000124.1:0-2133 GCA_031412455.1 Hyphomicrobium sp.
ATAAATATGCCGATGGGCGCCGTGTCGGCAATCACGGCCCATCGCGTCGCCGTTGTATGAAATAGAAAACTGCCGATGCTGATCAGGGCGACCAGACCAATCAGCAGCAGTTCCGTTGATGTGCGCGTCGCGACGCGCCGATATTGCAAAAATGCCAACAGTGCGGCTGCAAAGAACGCGACGTTGCTGATGGCATTCAGAGGTTCGGCCCAAAACGCTGGATTTAAGCCGCGCTCGCAATAGATGAAAAACTGGTCTTGCCAATTCATGGGCAATGCATGGTGAGGAGACGCTCGGCCGACTCAGCGTTGATCGGCATCATGTACCTTGCGGCGGTCCGTCCGAGGTTTGTGGCGTTTGAGGTTTGCCATCGCCGGGTGTTTTGCCGACCCCTTCGGCCTTGGCTCGCTTCATCAGAGATAACAGTTCGGCTGGATCATCGACGTCGATGGTGTGGGGATATTGGGCATCCTTGCCGACGAGCGTTGCCGAGACGTTGCCCTCGGGATCGACGAACATCGTGCGCGGCACATAGGTGCCGTCCGGCGAGAAGGCGCTGTTCAGTTCTTTCTCTTTGTCAGCCTCGACGAGGATCATTACAAAATCCTTGGAGGCGGCGACGACGCCTGGATCATTGAAGACCGAGCGGTAGCGCTTGCAAGCCGAGCACCAGGTCGCATGCATGACCATGATGACGGGCTTGCTTGTCTTGGTTGCTTCATAGATTCCCGACTTCGCGTCGCGCCAATTGATTTCAGCGCCGTTGAAGACATCGGCGTGGTTTGCCGTGCCAGCGTTTGCGAGGGCGAGCGGGAAAAATGTCAGTGCGAAAAGAGCGTAGAGTAAACGAGACATGCGATAAGCTTTCGATATTGAGCCTTTGGTTTCAGTGCCGAGTGTCGGCGGACTAAGCGACCATTGCAAGGCATTCGTGTTGAGTTTTTCGTCGCGGCGGCGGTGTTGGTCGTGGCGGCGCGCGCGGGGAACAGTTTGAGGTCTGACGAATTACGTCTGATGGTACGCTTTTAAATCGGGGACGATGCGATGGATACGACTGAGATTATACTTCGGCTCACCTGCGCGACGCTGATCGGAGCGTTAATAGGGGTCAACCGCGATCTCAATGACAAACCCACGGGGCTTCGGACGATGAGCATCGTCGGATTGGGTTCTGCTGTGTTCGTTATGATTGCGATCGGTGGGCCCAACGATTGGGATCCAGCGAGCCGTGTCCTGCAGGGCATTCTGACGGGCATCGGGTTCCTGGGCGCGGGCGTTATCGTCCATGACGAGTCATCGGAAAAAGTGCACGGCCTGACCACGGCGGCGTCAATCTGGTTGACCGCTGGACTTGGCAGCGCATGCGGCATGGGGGCTTGGCGGATTGCGATTGTGGCGTCGGTCCTCATTGCGGCGGTGCTCGCTTTCGGCGGGCCGGTTGAGAAAACAGTGCGCCGGGTTTTGGTCGGCGAGAAGAATCCGTCGAAGCCTGAAGATCATCCGGGTCAGTAGTCTGATCGTGGTCGCATTAGCGCGTCAACGCATGCCGCGATACTGCTTGACGTTTGGCTCGGCACGCCCCTTATTTCAGCTACCAGCCGGCCGGACGGCCGCTGCCGGATTGTCATGGCGGAAGCGGCTCTAATGGCCGCGACCGCGACAGCAAACCCGGTGGAGGAAAGTCCGGGCTCCTTGAAGAAACGGTGGCGGCTAACGGCCGCCGGGGGCAACCCTAGGGACAGTGCCACAGAAAACAAACCGCCCGCCGTCGCTGCTTCGGCAGCTTTGGCGTGGTAAGGGTGAAACGGTGCGGTAAGAGCGCACCGCGCGGGCGGTAACGTTCGCGGCAGGGCAAACCCCACCGGGAGCAAGATCAAATAGGGGTGGCCGGACGGGCGGGTTTACTCGCGCCGTCGAGCCCATCTTCAGGCCCGCCACCCGGGTTGATTGCTTGAGGCGCATGGCGACATGCGTCCCAGATGAATGGCCGTCGCGGAGGGGCAACTCTCCAAACAGAACCCGGCTTACAGGCCGGCTGGTAGTTTTTTGTTGGCGCCTTCCGACTCCCCTGCGGGGAGCCGGCCGGAAGGCGCGGGGAGCCGCCAAGCGCGGATTTTTTGTGCCCGGCCGGAA
>JANOCZ010000125.1:0-1759 GCA_031412455.1 Hyphomicrobium sp.
AGTCTACAGCCAGCGAGCGCCAAGCCACTCGTACTTCGTCAAATACCGATCTGGGAAAATGGCATCGCCACGGGTTTCGTCGATCTGGCTTCCGAACGCGCATATGTCTACCGCGAGCACGCCGAAAGCGAGGTCATCGAACTGCCATCGGCCATCGCGCTGCGCGAGAAGGAAGCCCGCTTCCAGATGTTGGAAAAACTCGCCGACTATGATGATGCGCTGATGGAGCAATTGCTGTCCGACATCCCGCCCGCCAACGACAAAGTCTTCGACGACCTGACCAAAGATCTGCGCGAGGGCGTCATCTGCCCGGTCTTGTTGGGATCGGCCGAACATGGCAACGGCATTATGAGATTGCTGAAGGCGTTACGCCACGAAGCCCCAACCGTCGCCGACACTGCGCGCCGCTTGAAACTCGAAAACGCCAAGTCGGCAGCATACGTCTTCAAAAACGTGCACACCAAAGCAGGCGGCAAGCTTTCCTTCGCGCGCGTGCTGACCGGTGATATTCCAGAAAGCGCGACGCTGACGGGGCGCGAAGGCCGCGAAGAACGCGCCGCCGGCATTTTCACGATCCGTGGCGAGGAAACTCAGAAACGCGGCCCAGCGAAAGCCGGCGATACGATCGCGCTTGGCCGCCTCGATAGCTTCACCGCCGGCGATACGATCACAACGTCTAAGGGCGGCGGCATCAATCAAATCCAGTCGCCCAAGCCCCCTCAAGCTGTCGTCTCGATTGGCCTGGGCCTCAAAGACCGCAAGGACGAGGTCAAGTTATCCGCCGCAGTCGCCAAGCTGATCGAGGAAGATCCCTCCCTCAGCGTCGAGCATAATGCTCAGATGCACCAAATTTTATTGCATGGACAAGGCGAGATGCATTTGCGGGTCGCGCTCGAGCGGCTGCAGCGCAAATACGGCATCGATGTCAATCGTGAGAAACGCCGAATTGCCTACAAGGAAACGATCAAGTCGGCGACCGAGGTGCGCGGCCGGCATAAAAAGCAGTCTGGCGGCCATGGCCAGTTCGGCGACGTGAAAATCGAGATCACGCCGTTGCCACGCGGCTCCGGCATTCTTTTCAGCGAAAAAATAACCGGCGGCGCCATTCCCAAGAATTACATTCCGTCCGTCGAGATCGGCGTGCGCGATTATCTCGAAGAGGGCCCGCTGGGTTTCCCCGTCGTCGATGTAGGAGTGACACTGACCGATGGCTCGTTCCACACCGTGGATTCATCCGACATGGCGTTTCGCCAAGCCGGCCGTCTCGCGATGTCCGAAGGCATGCCCAAGTGCAACCCAATTCTGCTTGAGCCTGTATTAGCCGTCGCGATTACGGTGCCCTCGGAGGCCAATGCCCGCATCAACGGTATCATCTCGCAGCGTCGTGGTCAGATATTGGGCTTCGACGGGCGCGACGGCTGGCCGATGTGGGATATTATCCAGGCACACATTCCCGCGAGTGAAATGGACAGCTTGATCGTCGATTTGCGCTCGGCCACGGCGGGCGTCGGCTCATATACGGCCGAGTTCGATCATCTCTCCGAGGTGACCGGCCGCCTCCGCGAACAGATACTGACGTCGCAGCGCGCCGCCGCGGAGTAACGCAAAACAACGAGATGATCGCGAGACGAGGGGGGCTACCCCTCCTCGTCGTCTATTTCAAAGTTTAAGACGCCAGTGTCGCTCTCTACCCGGCTCTGGCCTTCGGCGACTTTGGTCCTTTGTAGTAGTCCTGCGCAGCCTCGATAAAGAGCGGCGA
>JANOCZ010000126.1:0-5863 GCA_031412455.1 Hyphomicrobium sp.
TTCGTCGGTCGCATCGTCGACTGATCGACGGGGCGTGAGGGTCGCAAAAATCTTTTCGGGGAGACTGGCATGGCGAATATATTGCTTGCCGACGATGATGCGGCCGTACGCGACATGGTCCGCCGTGCGCTCGCCGCCGAAGGCCACACCGTGCACGTGACGTCCGATGGCGGTGAAGCGCTCGAATATCTGACGGCACATGCGACCGGCATCGATTTGCTCGTCACCGATGTCGACATGCCGCAACTGGATGGAATATCTCTGGTCCGCGAAGCGCTGGCGATAAAACCCGGACTGCGGGTCGTGCTCATGTCGGGCTTTTCCGATCAGCTCGATCGCGCCGACGCCTTGCACGCGACGCGGCTGCTCTCGATTCCGAAACCCTTCACGTTGGAACAGATCAAAGCCACCGTCCGCTCGGTTCTCGCGTGACCATCAAACGCGCGGGCTAACGAGCCACGCGATCGCGAGCGTGATCAGCGCCAGCAGCACGAACGGGATGGCAAACAGCGAACCCGCCGCCGCAAAGCCTGTCGCGCCAGCCCAGAAGATCGACGAGAACGCCTCAGCAAATGTCGATGTCCGCGACGCCGTCTGCCGCCGTCTGAATTGGCTGCGCGTTGCCACCACGCGGAACCACATCTGAATGGAAATCGCGGCGAACGCGGCGGCCGCAATGCCAAGCGCCGTCGCGACCGCGCCGCCGATCGACACGAATGCTAATCCCGCGACGAGCGGCAGAGCCGTCCATCCGATAGCGATCAGCACGGCTTCGATCTTCGCTCTCAAAATCGCGCCCGCCGTCAATGGCGCGGTAGCGACGAGGTCGGGAGCATCCTCTCCAGAAATCGCCAGCCACGCGAGCCCGCCGGAAAGCTGCCCGAATGCCATCACGAGAACCGGCGCCAGGATAACGTGGACGTTCGTCTCAGCGCCCATGTCGCGCCACAGCAACAGCCCGGGCGGCACGAGATAGAGGATCTGCATCAACGTCTGGGACGCAAGCCACGGGTCGCGCCGCAATAGCGTGAATTCCTTCGCGCGCAAAGCCTGCGCCGTCGTCATGCGGCGGAACGGACGCTGCAGTCCGCCCTTTTGATCGCTATGGTCTGCAACGCTCGACGCTGCCACCGCATGGCCAGCGAACTGACCGCTATAGGTCGCAATGACCGCTGCCAAAAATCCAGCGCCAGCGATCAGCAACACCGCGAGCGAGGACCAATCGCCAAGCACGGCGCGCGCTGGCAACCAAACAAAACTCGATAACTCGGGCGCTGCCTCGATCAGCCACGCCGAATTGAGAACGGCGAAGCGCGATAGGTTGCCGTAAAGCACGATAGCCGCAACCTGCAAGCCGATCAGCAATGCCGCGCCGACAACCGCAGCTACGATCTGCGCAATCAAGCGCGTGCGCTTCGGCCCAACTGCATTGAACAGCGCGGTGGCGCCCATCACCGCACACCCGGTCGCAACGAAACCCATGGCCGCGATCACGCCATAAGCAGCCAGCCAGTGCGCGCCGTTGAGGTACGCCGCCATGTTGATCAGCGGCGCGGTGAGCAACGCCGTCATGGTGGCGCCCGCCATCGCAATCGACGCGATGCGCACCGAGAAGAGATGCTTCGAGGAAGCCGGCGACGACAAGATGAGATCGAGGTCAGATCGCGCATAGAACGCGCGCGTCACGTGTTCGATGGCTTGCGACAGCATCATCGAGAACGTCAGCAATAGCGTCGCCGTGATCCCGACCAGCGCTTGCTTGCTGCCGAGCGTTTCAGGCTTGAGCACAGGCTCCAGGATTGCGTAGGCGAGCCAATGCAGCAGGCCAACGAAGATCAACGCGCCGATCGTGACGACGCGCTCGCGCGTGGTGCGCCCGCCAGCCATCATCGCCGCCCAGTCACGCCACGCAAGCGTCAACTCGTGACGCGCAAACCAGCTGAGTGTCGCGGTTACGGTCATGCCGCTTCGCTTGTCGCAGCCGTCAAGCTGAGGAAAATTTCTTCGAGGTTCGCGCTGCCGTCAGCGCCGGCTGTGTGACCGGCCTGCGCACTGAGTTCAGCCAACGTGCCCTCGGCAATGAGGCGACCGTGCGCGATGACGCCGATGCGCTCGGCCATGCGTTCGGCAACTTCGAGGATGTGCGTTGTCATGATGACTGTCGTGCCGTTGGCAACGCGCGTCCGCAGCACGGCCTTGACTTGACGCGCCGAGGCAGCGTCGAGGCCCGTCAACGGCTCGTCGAGAATGATGAGTTCGGGATCGTGGATCAGAGCGCCAGCCAGCGCAACTTTTTGGCGCATGCCTTTCGACAGTCCCTGGCAGCGCGTGTTGGCGTTAGGGCCAAGCCCCAAAATGTCGATCAGCTCGCGCGCTTGTCTCTGCGCTTTGCCCTCGTCCATTGCCCACAGGCCGGCGACGAACTCGAGATACTCCATCGGATCGAGCTTGTCGTAGATCAGCGGTTCGTCCGGCACCCACGCCATCACGGCCTTTGCCGCGACGGGATCGTGGCGCGCATCAATCCCGCAAATCGAAATCTGCCCGGCATCGGGCTTGAGCAATCCGGCGACCATGCGCAGCGTCGTCGTTTTGCCCGCGCCGTTCGGTCCAAGCAGCGCATAGAATTCGCCGCGCCGGATCGTCAGGGACAGATTATCGACGGCCGGCCGCGTGTAAGTCTTGCGCAAATCGACGATTTCGAGGGCATTCGCCTGGGACCGCATTTTGGAACGTACCGCCATTCGCTAACGCGGCGTAAATGATACGCAGCTTGGCGAGACGCTAGCAAAATGACGTTGAGTAAGCGTGAAGCCGTCCGCGAAGTCTGTATCTGAGCGTGTTTGCTATGGGGGAGACGTCGTCGCAGGCAACGCGACTGGCCCCACAGATTCCAGCGTAGCCGGTGGCTTTGGAGCTTCGACGAGCGGCGGCGATGGCGCTGGCGCGGCCGGAACTGGCGCTCCCGGCATTGGCGATACGGGAGCAGTCCGCGTACACGCCGCCTGAATCCGCTTCTCCGAAACCGCGCGGCCTTCGTTCTCGTTATTCCGGCCGAACGGCGTGAAGGTCAACTTGGTCAGCTTGTACAACTCGTTGGTGAACGTCGCGCCGCAGTCGAGCACGAATTGGTGCAACTCGCTCATCCGGCATCTGTCGAGATCGGGCTTCGGATCGCCGCTGGCAATGCGCACATCGTAGGCCTTCGTCAAACAACGATCGACATCGGCCATCGCCGCGACGAGCCCGTCCTCGAACTGTTTTTCAAGCGACGAGATCATGTGCTCGCCCGTCACTTCGCGGATCGCGAACACGTTCTGCATGATGTTCTTATTCCACTCGACGTAAGACTCGTCATACGCGCGCTTACGAAAGCGAACCTCATCGAGATCGGCCCCGCGCCGCAGCGCCGAAGCAACCATCCCGGCCCGCGCGCGCCGCTCATAGACAAGATGCACGATGCTTTCGATGGACTGACGCCGCGATTGATAACGCGCATATGTCTGCCCGAGCCACGCGCCGACCGATGCCGTGATGACGCCGTTGAGCACGGCCGAGAGCAATGCAAATCCGATGAGTTGCCGCCGGGTCAGCGCGGCGTGCCGCAGCAATCCCATTCCCCGCTGTGCCATTTGCAATCCCCCCGGAAACGACTGCTAGAACTATCCCCCGGTTACGCTCATGTGCCGCGCAACGGCGGGCTTCTGTGACGGCCGGTCGATGATGAAATCGTGACCCTTTGGCTTGCGCGATATCGCCTCGACGATCGCTGCATCGAGCAATGCATCATCGCTGGACGCGCGCAGCGGCTTGCGCAAATCGGCGGCGTCCTCCTGGCCAAGGCACATGTAGAGCGTGCCTGTGCACGTCAGCCGAACGCGATTGCAGCTCTCGCAAAAATTATGCGTCAGCGGCGTAATGAAGCCCAATCGTCCGCCCGTCTCTTTGACGGTGACATAGCGCGCCGGGCCGCCTGTCCTGTGCGCACTCTCCTCGAGCGTAAAATGGTCCATCAGGCGCGCGCGCACAATCGACAGCGGCAGATACTGCTCCGTCCGGTCTTCCTCGATGTCGCCGAGCGGCATCGTCTCGATCAGCGTCAGATCAGCGCCGCGGCCATGCGCGAAGCGGACCAGATCTTCGATCTCGTGCTCGTTGACGTCCTTGAGCGCTACCGCATTGATCTTGAGTTTGAGCCCGGCCGCCTCAGCTGCATCTAAGCCGCGCAGTACGACGCTGAGGTCACCCCATCGCGTGATCGATTTAAATTTGACGGGATCGAGCGTATCGATCGAGACGTTGACGCGCTCGACGCCAGCAGACTTCAAATCACGCGCGTATTTGGCGAGCTGACTGCCGTTGGTCGTGAGCGTCACCTCATCGAGCGCGCCCGTTTGCAGGTGCCGGCCCAGCTGTTCGAAAAGCCAGATGATATTACGGCGCACGAGCGGCTCGCCGCCCGTAATGCGCAACTTCCGCACGCCGCGCCTGACGAACGCCGAACAGACGCGATCTAATTCCTCAAGGCTCAGCAGATCTTTCTTCGGCAGAAACGTCATGTGCTCCGACATGCAGTAGACGCAGCGGAAGTCGCACCGATCCGTGACCGACACGCGCAAATATTCGATCCCGCGCCCAAACGGGTCAATCAGCGGTGTCATTATCGAACTTTCTGCCGTCTCGACCATAGTGTCTCCAGGTGCGCTGCGGGATCGCAACCTTGCAGCATCGGTGTCGTTTCATATCGGCCCCCGGCCCGTCAAGGGCAAGGGTATAATGCCTTGGCTGCGACCACGAACAGGCAGCGTTGCCCGCCGCCCCATGATAAGGACGGCCCATGCTCGCTGCCCTCCGTCGCAATATCATTCCGCTCATCGTCGCGACCGCGCTGTTCATGGAAAACCTGGACGCGACCGTACTTGCAACGTCACTGCCCGCCATCGCCAAAGACATGGCGGCGAACCCGATCCACCTGAAACTCGCGCTGACCTCATACCTGTTGGCGCTCGCCGTCTTCATCCCAGCGTCCGGCTGGATGGCCGACAGATTTGGCGCCAAAAATGTCTTTCGCGCCGCGATGGTCGTCTTCGCCGCGGGCTCCGTCGCCTGCGCATTATCGACGGGGCTATGGTCGCTCGTGGCCGCCCGCGTGCTGCAAGGTATCGGCGGCGCGATGATGGCCCCTGTTGGCCGCCTGATCGTCCTGCGCACGATCCCCAAATCCGAAATGATCGGCGCGATTGCGTGGTTGACGATCCCAGCCCTCGTCGGCCCCGTGCTCGGTCCCCCGCTCGGCGGCTTCATCACGACTTACTTCGATTGGCGCTGGATATTCTGGATTAATATACCAGTCGCCATCGTCGGCATCGCGCTGATCACCCGCTTCATCCCCGACGTTCGCGAAACCGAAACTCGCAATTTCGACGTGACGGGTTTCCTGCTCGTTGGCCCCGGCCTCTCACTGTTTCTGACTGGCGCGACGCTGATGGGCATTGGCCTGCTTCCGCAGCAAGCCGTCATAGCGCTGACCTTGACGGGTGCCGCACTCCTCATTGCGTATCTGTTTTATGCAATGCGGGCAGCGGCCCCCATCCTCGATCTTCGGCTTTTGAAACTTCCGACTTTCCGCGCCGGAGTGGTTGGAGGTTTTATGTTCCGCGTCGGCCTCGGCGCTGGCCCGTTCCTGTTGCCGCTATTGTTCCAAACCGGCTTCGGCATGACGCCGTTTCAGTCCGGCATGCTGACCTTCGCAACCGGCGTCGGCGCGATGTTCATGAAAACCCAGGCAGCCACGATCCTGCGGCGTTGGGGCTTCCGCCGCGTGCTTGTCGTCAATGCGCTGATTGCGGCCGTGTTCACTGCC
>JANOCZ010000127.1:0-1917 GCA_031412455.1 Hyphomicrobium sp.
CGCGATGCGCAGATCAGAACACCGATTACGGATGGCGCCGGAAAGCCGTGGATTTATCGCTACAAGGATATCAAGTCGTGGTGGACCAATCAGCACTTCAATCGCCCCCTGGGCGTTGAAAGCGGAACGGCGACGGCGTGGGTTCCGCAGTCCAAACCGTTCTGGTTCATGGAAATCGGCTGCCCCGCCGTTGATAAGGGCGCCAATCAGCCAAACGTGTTCGTCGACCCCAAGAGTTTTGAGAACGCGCTCCCGTACTACTCGCGCGGCGTGCGCGACGACCTAATGCAACGCCGCTTTCTTCAAGCTTTCCGCGACGCCTTCGATTGGACGAAACCTGGATATGTGACGGGGCTCAATCCGGTCTCGACCATCAACAGCCAGCGGATGGTCGATCTCGATCACATCCATGTCTACTGCTGGGATGCCCGGCCCTATCCAGCATTCCCGTATGAAACGGAGATTTGGGGCGACGGCGTGAACTGGGCGTTCGGCCATTGGCTCAACGGCCGGCTTTCCGGCGCACCGCTCGACGAGATCGTGTCCCGCATTTTGAGCGACTACGGCTTTGCTGATTACGTCGCGAAAAAATTGACGGGAATGGTGCCGGGTTACGTCATCGACCGCGTGATGTCGGCGCGCGATGCGCTCCAGCCACTCGAACTCGCCTACTTCTTCGACAGCGTCGAAAGTGACGGCAAGATTGCCTTCAGGCACCGTGGCGCCGACGGCACCGCGGTCGCCTACGCGAGCGACGACTTGGTCGAGACGCGCGCCGGCGATCCGCTCATTACGTTGACGCGCGGCCAGGAAACCGAGTTGCCGGCGTCGGCCAAACTGCGCTTCATCTCAGCCGAAGACGATTATCAACAGGCGGTCGCTGAAGCGCGGCGTCTGACCGGTGCAAGCGGGCGCGTGGCGCAGGCCGATCTGCCGATCGTGCTCGATGATGCGCTAGCGGGCGCGATGGCCGAAACCTGGCTGTTTGAAACGTGGGCCGCGCGCGAGCGGGCAGCGTTCGCCCTGCCGCCTTCGTCCTTGGCACTCGAGCCAGGCGATGTCGTGTCTGTGACCTCGGGTGGGCGTGCCCGCACGTTGCGTGTGACGGATGTGGCCGAGCATGGCGTGCGCGAAATCGAAGCGCGCAGTATCGATGCCGAAGTCTATGATCGCGTTGCTGTGCCCGGACGCACGCCGACGCCGCGGCCGCCAATACAAATCGGCTCACCGAGCATCGCGTTTCTAGATCTGCCGCTGATCGCTGCGGGCACCTCACCGGAGTCAGGATTTGTCGCAGCCGTGCAAGTGCCGTGGCCCGGCAGCGTCGCGGTATATTCGTCGCCGCAGACGTCGGGATATCAACTGAAGACGCTGATATCAGCACCCGCAACGATGGGTGTAACGCTCGACGCGCTGCCGCCGGGGCCTGAAGGGCGCATCGATTGGAACGCGAAAGTCCGCGTGAAGGTGGCGCAAGGAACGCTGGCATCCGCCGACATAGTGACGATGCTCGGCGGCGCGAACACGGCGGCAATCCGTAATGTCAGCGGCGTTTGGGAAATCATTCAGTACCTGAACGCGGTCCTGGTCGACGTGCAAACGTATCAGTTGTCTGGGCTGTTGCGCGGCCAATTTGGCAGCGAGGGCGCAATGCAAGAAACGGTTGCGGCCGGCGCGTCGTTCGTGGTGCTGAATAATGCCGTGACGCGCGTGCCCCTTGAATTCGCCGACTTGAATCTTCCCTACAACTGGCGGTACGGGCCCGGCAATCGCAACATCGGCGATGCCTCGTATCAGACCACATCCTACGCGTTCAAAGGCTTGGGCTTGCGCCCATTTTCACCGGTTCGTGTCAAAGCATTGCGCAACGGCGGGGATCTGTCCGTGTCGTGGCTCAGGCGCACGCGCATCGGCGGC
>JANOCZ010000128.1:0-2633 GCA_031412455.1 Hyphomicrobium sp.
GCGGTCAGCGCGTTGAGCGTGCGCTATCGCTCCAGATTGTGTTCAGGGTCGCTGGTCGGCATCGGTCCGACTTGATCCTTCGGCGTTTGTGGTGTTGGTATCCCGGGCGCCGCAGTTTTCGACTTCGGCTGCGTATCCGCCGGTGATTTATCTTCTTTATCACGCTGCTTGTTTTGCATCGCCCAGCTCCGTCAGCGGGTGCTTATCATCGTGCACAGCAACGCAAACTCAAACGGCGCGTTCCCAACGGCGCAGATCGAACTGGAGACTAAAATGAGCGGAACCGTTCGTTCCATCTGCGCTATCGGTCAGTCGGGGCAACTTGGTCTCGATGGAAAACTTCCATGGGAGGGCTGCCAAGACCGGCCCTTCACGGAAGATGTCGCAAGATTCTTCGACATCACCCGTGGCCACGTGTTGATTGCTGGGCCGCGCACAATTGCCTCGGTCCCAGAGTTTGCTCACGCCGACCGCACGATCGCCGCCGTACGCTCGACAGAAAATCCTCAAGAGGTGCTGGCGCGTTATCCAGGCCGCGTGGTGTTCATCGGCGGCGGACCAAGTTTGTGGACCAATTATGCGTCGTTCATTCATCACTGGGATATCACGCGTCTGCCCTATGACGGTCCTGCAGATCGCTGGTTCGACCCGAAATGGCTGGTCATGTCGGCGATGCGAAAAGATTAGCCGGTCAAAGACGCGCAAGTAGCAAGTCGCGACCGCAGTGCAATATGTGCGGCGCATGATTTTGATCGCTGTATTGCGCGGACTTATCCCGCACATCCCGTCGCTTCTCGTCGAAAGTCGGAACTCCCTCTCCGTTCTGGCGTTGGTGGCCCATGCGCTTGACGTGACGTTCATCGCATTAAACGCCGAGTTCATCGAAGCCCGCGCGAACGTGGGCATAATGGAGGATTCCCAATGAAATACTCAGTGATTGCAGCGTTCGCTGCCGTCAGCGTTTTCAGCACTGCTGCCGTAGCCCAAACCGCGACGCCGCCATCGCCGGCGACTCCCCCAGCCGCCGCTGGTTCGTCTTCATCGTCGTCGCCATCGGCCGCTACGACGACGCCGCCGGCCGGCATGCAAATGAGCCAAAGCGAATGCACGAGCCTGTGGCAAAAGGCGAACTCGAGCAATGCTGCTGGCCTAACGGAATCACAATCGAGCCAGTACGTCAGCGACTTCAAAGCGGCGAATCCTGACGGCGATACCACGATCGATCAGGCTGAGTGGATGGCCGCTTGCAACAAGGGTCTCGTGAAAAGCTCATCATCGACCGGTACGTCTTCGGGTTCGTCGGGCTCGTCGTCGTCGGGTTCATCTTCGTCAGGCTCGACTCCAACTCCGCCGGCCAAGGCGAACTAATAGATCGGACCGATTTTAAATCGAGAGGCGGCCGCAGTTGGCCGCCTCTTTTGCGTTTGCTCCGGGTGCGGTCAAGCGGGGCGGGGCCAAGGGCGAAATCGGGTCCGACCGGCTCGGGCATCGGCCACGCCTGTCGGCGATTTACGGCAGATTAACGCCCTCGCCGTTGCGGCACACGCGACCTAACATTTACCCTTTGCTCAGCAACGGACCTCAGTCCCATTGCTAATTTTTGGCCGGGTGCTAATCTTCCGTGTTATGATTGAGATGAGCAAAGGGTCCATCGATATGAAGAAAATTATTGCTTCTGCATCCGTTGCAGCAATTCTTGCTGGCGCTCTGATTACCGCCGCGCCAGCCGACGCACGCAGCCGTCATCACGGCCGCAACGTTGGCGTTGGCGTGCTGGCCGGGGCTGCTGCCTTGGCGATCATCGCTGGATCGAGCCGTCGCGCGCACGCCGAAGATCGCTACGACGACGACGAACGCCAGTGCCGCCGCTGGCGTCACCGCTGCGAGGATGGCAGCGGCTGGGCATGCCGCAAGTATGACCGCAACTGCTAGATCTTAGCACCGCAGCTACCGCATTCAAGCGAGCGTACCAGACGAGGTGCGCTCGCTTTTTTATGCGTGGCTGCTTTCGACGTCGCCGAGCATGTAACATCGTCGCCAGCCGTGGCGTATAGCTTTATGGGCCGCGCAACACCGGCCGTGATCGTCATTGGTTGAGGGTGCAGGCTCGTGATCCGTTTGATACCGTCTGTGACGCGGCTTGCCGCCGTCTTGAGCCTGCTGGGTTTTTTCGCATCGTTTGCGGCGGCCCAAGACATGACGCAGTATCTGGACCTCACGTCGGATGAGTTCACGAAGTCGGAGATGACGCGCGCCGACGTCGAAGCTGGTCTTGCAGCGCTCGCTCCTGGAGCGACGCTCGATCTCTCAGGCAAGCGGCTGAACAGGCTCGACCTCTCGGGTCTAGATCTGACGCGCACCAAACTTCAGTCAGCACGCATCAACGGCGCCAATCTTGAGGGCTGCGATCTAAGCGCCGTCAATCTCGATCAGGCCTGGGCGCTGAAATCGAACTTCAGCGGCGCAAAATTTATTGGCGCCAGTCTTTTCCAGACGCAGATGATGGACGCGACGCTGGACGGCGCGGACTTTTCCAATGCCATGGTCGGTGCCGACATGTCGCGGGCGTCGTTGCGCAAAGCGCAATTTGTCGATGCGATGCTGGCGCCCGACCTGACCAACCAATCGATGGG
>JANOCZ010000129.1:0-10574 GCA_031412455.1 Hyphomicrobium sp.
GCTCGACGTCGCAAAGTTGAACCGTAAGAACGTGAGGGTCTAAGTCCATGGCAACCGAAACAAAGACCCTCGCCGATCTGGGTGACGTCAAGACGGCACCCCCGGTTCAGGAAGCAGCGCCCGTTCGCGTGCAAAAGCTCGATAAGCTCGGTCGCGCCTATGCTACCGGTAAGCGGAAGGATGCGGTTGCTCGTGTCTGGATTAAGCCCGGCAAGGGCATGATCACCGTCAACACAAAAGATTTCAAAGTCTATTTCGCACGCCCGGTTTTGCAGATGATGCTGCAGCAGCCGCTCAGTCTCGCCAAGCGGGAGACACAGTATGACATCCGCATTACGGTTGCGGGCGGCGGCTTATCGGGCCAAGCAGGCGCGGTGCGTCACGGCATCTCCAAGGCACTGACCTATTATGAGCCTGATCTGCGCGGCGTGCTCAAGAAGGAAGGCTTCTTGACGCGCGACAGCCGAACCGTCGAGCGTAAGAAGTACGGCAAGGTCAAAGCGCGCAAGTCGTTCCAGTTCTCGAAGCGCTAGTCGGGTTCGACCGCGAACACATGCAGCAGCCCGCCCGCAATGGTGGGCTGTTTTTTTGGCTGACGGTGGGTTGCCGAGGAATGCGGGCAATGTCACATACGCAGTGCCTCGATCCGCCGCCGCCCTATTGCCCGCCCATTGGAGAAGTTAGACATGGAATGGCTTATCAACCTCGTCAGCACGTTCTTTTCGACGTTTGCCGTCGAGATTGGGCATCTCGTATCGCCCGAATGGTGGAGCACGCATGCCGTTGCATTGTTCAACATCTTAATGATCGACCTGACGCTCGCCGGCGACAATGCGATCGTTGTGGGCATGGCCGCGTCGCGCGTTCAAAAGGACATGCGGTCGAAGGTCATTTTCTGGGGCATCACCGGCGCCGTCGTTCTAAGAATTCTTTTCTCAAGCGTCGCGCAGCAAATGCTGCAGATCATCGGCCTGACGCTCGCGGGTGGTTTGCTGCTCTTGTTCGTTTGCTGGAAAATGTACAAGCAAATCGTCGATTCAGATCAGCCGACGATGGACGAAATCGAGAGCAATTTGTCGTCGAATTCTGCAACGAACGACGCTACGTTCTGGTCCGCCCTTTGGACGATCATTCTCGCCGATCTTTCGATGTCGCTTGACAACGTACTCGCCGTTGCTGGGGCCGCCGGGGACTCGACGCTTGTACTCATCATCGGTCTCGCCGTGGCTATCATCCTCATGGCCGTTGCCTCGAGCTATATCGCCAAACTTCTGCAGCGCTATCCGTGGATTGCGTGGGTTGGATTGCTGATCATTCTGTTCGTCGCAGTCGACATGATCTACCGCGACAGCCACCAGGTCGCCTGCGCGGCGTACGGTGTTGGCTGCTCTGAAACCATCTTTGAGGGCATCAAGCACCGGCTGGGATTGGGCGGCAGCTGACATGGCAGCATGGAAACCCAAATCGGTCTTCATTGATGGCGAGGCCGGGACCACCGGGTTGCAAATCGCGGAGCGGCTCTCGGGTCTGACGGGCGTCACGGTCCGGAGCATTGATCCGGGGCTCCGCAAGGATGACGACGCGCGCGCGGCGATGATGCGCGACCTCGATGTTGTCGTGCTGTGCTTGCCCGATGATGCCGCTAAAGCGGCGGTCGCCATGGCGCAGGGCTTAGGCGCTGCGGCACCGAAGATCATCGATGCTTCGAGCGCTCATCGCGTCGCGAAAGGCTGGGTCTACGGTTTCGCCGAGCTGGGCCATGGCCAA
Organism: Hyphomicrobium sp.; assembly: GCA_031412455.1. GTDB lineage: Bacteria > Pseudomonadota > Alphaproteobacteria > Rhizobiales > Hyphomicrobiaceae > Hyphomicrobium_B. The sequence goes on from JANOCZ010000129.1 coordinate 1,768, forward strand.
GCGGACGCCATTCGCGGGGCGCGCTTTGTGGCCAACCCCGGTTGCTATCCGACCGGTGCGATCGCGCTGATCCGACCGCTCATCGAAGCTGCGATGTTGCCCGACGACTTCCCGGTCAGCGTCAACGCCGTGTCGGGCTATTCGGGCGGCGGCAAGTCAATGATCGAGGCTTATGAAGTCAGCCGGAGCTCGCCAGCGTTCGAGCTCTATGCGCTCGGCCTCGAGCACAAGCATGTTCCCGAGCTGATGACCTATAGCAGACTCACACGGCGGCCGATCTTCGTGCCGAGCGTCGGCAATTTCAGACAAGGGATGTTGGTGTCAGTTCCGCTGCATCTCGATACGCTGCCCGGCAAACCGTCTGTCGCAGATGTCGAATCCGTGCTTGTAAAACATTACGCCAACAGTGCTCGCGTCCGCGTCGTTCAAGACACCGCGCGTATTGCAAAGCTCGAGCCCGAGGCTCTCAACGGAACCGACCTGCTCGAACTTCGCGTATTCGGGAATGAAGCGATGCGGCACGCGCTGCTCGTTGCGCGCCTTGATAATCTTGGCAAGGGAGCCGCGGGCGCGGCGGTGCAGAATCTTCAACTCATGCTTGGACTGGCGTAGGATCTGCCCGGAGCGTGGTGTGGAGATGCCAGACGGCCGTTGCGAGCACCAACGCGCCGCCCGCCTGGTGTAGCAATCCCAAATGCAGGGGAACATGCGCGAGCAACGTCGCGATGCCAATCGCCATCTGAGCCAGCACCATTCCTGCCAGCACCTTGATAGATAAAACTGCCCGCGAGTCTCGGTTTGTGCGCATGACTTGCCAGAGCTGGACCAACACTACGCCGACCAGCAGATAAGCGCCGATGCGATGGTTGAATTGCACTGCGGCGTGACTTTCGAAAAGACTGAGCAGGCCGCGGTCAGCCATCCAATAGTCGGACGGAATCGCCTGTCCGTTCATATCGGGCCATGTGTTGTAGACGAGGCCAGCCTTCAGCCCGGCGACGAACGCGCCGAGCAGGACTTGCAGCAGTGTCAGCCCGACAATGCCGGCGGCGAGGCGGCTGTGAGCCAGGGTCGGGGGCGCGTTGTCATCACTGGTGCGTTGCTCGAGAGCCAACCAAACTAATATCGCCAAAATCGCAAAAGCTACCGTCAGGTGCAGGGCGAGGCGATACTGGCTGACGTCAATGCGCTCCGCCAAGCCTGAGCTCACCATGTACCAACCGATCGCTCCCTGGAGCGCCCCTAGACCCAGCACGCCCACAAATAGGAGCGGCTGACCGGGACGCAGTCTTTTCGTCAGCCAAAAAAATATCAACGGAAGCGCGAACGCCAAGCCAATGAAACGGCCCAAAAAGCGATGGCTCCACTCCCACCAGAAAATGGTCTTGAAATCGCTCAATGCCATTCCTTGATTGACGAGGCGATATTCAGGAATGGCTTTGTATTTTTCGAATGCGACCAACCAATCGGCGTTACTCAGTGGCGGGATTGCGCCGAGGATGGGTTTCCACTCGGTGATCGACAGGCCGCTGTCAGTCAGACGGGTTGCACCGCCGACGACAATCATCGCAAAGACGAGAGCAGCCACAAACCACAACCAGATGGCGACGGGATCAAATGCGCGACGGTGCAGACTTGCGCGCTGCGCCGATACTGTCTTGAAATGCGGTGCGGCCATAGAAATATAGTCCTCGTGTCAAGGCTGTGTTTGAGTTAGCGAAATTACCCCACGCGCGACATGCGCCCATCGGGCGCGGCGTCATTGTTTGGACGAGAAGGCTGGTTGATCGGATCATGACGCAACGCTCCCGCAAGCTGGCCGGCACGCTGGCGCTGTTCGTGCTGATCGGGGCTTACGTGGCCGTCGCGCTGGCGGTGGCCATCGTCATGCAGGTGAATAATGCCAACAAGATCGCCGAGCTGGTTTTCTACGCCGTCGCGGGACTTCTCTGGGTTATTCCTGCCGCCGTTATCGTGCGGTGGATGCAGAAGCCTGACGCTGGGTCTTGAGTACGCTCAACCGTTCAGGCTGAAGTTTGCTGGGGCTTCAGCTGGGCGATCGCATTCCACAGTGCGAACGGCGCACCAGACAGCAAGACTTTGACATACCGGGCATCTTGATAGTCGCCGTTGAGCGAGAGACGCGGCAATGCCGACAGGGTTGTCGCGTGATTTGCGTGAAGGAGGCCTTTGCGCGTCGTCACCGCTGTCTTCAGCCCCAATTCGCTTGCGATAGCGAATTCTCGCTCGCCAGCGCTTTGCTCGCAGCCATATGGATAGCTGAAATGGCCGCAGGGACGGCCGAGTTCAGCTTCAATTCTTTCTATGCACGATTTGATCTGTGATCGTGCTTGAGCCTCGGACAGTTTTGCCAGCGCGAAGTGGGCGCGGGTATGTGAGCCGATGGTCACTAGAGGATCTGCTGCGAGATCGCGTAACTCGTCCCACGTCATGACGAGGTCGCGGCAGAAGTCGCCAAAGTCGAACCCGGCTTCACGCGCTAATCGATGGGTAATTGCCCGAGCGCGATCTTCGGGTATGGCGCGAAGCCACCAATAGATTTCCTCGAAGGCGGCGTCTTTTTCATTGATCGAGCCAAGGATAAAGCGCTTTCGCACGCCGTCCATCTCGAGCGTGACTTCGGGGAGGCGATGTAGTGCTTCTTCCAGCGTCAACCACCACAAGTCGCCGGTGCCGTCCGCGAAGTCCGAGGCGACGTAGATCGTAAACGGGGCGTGGTGCCGCTTGAAGATCGGATAGGCGAAGTCGCGGTTGTCCTTGTATCCATCATCGAGGGTGAAGACTGCGAAGGGCTGTCCGCGCGGAGATTTGAGCTGATCGGGCAGCTCATCAATGCCGATGATCTTGAACCCAGCGGCGCGCACCTGTTTAATGACGCTTTCCAGAAACTCTGGCGTTACCTTCAGTATGCGGTTGGGGTTGAAGGCGCGCGGCGTCTCCGGCGAGACTTGATGCAGCATGAAGATGACGCCGCTGCCGGCCGTGAACGGCGATATCAACTTATCGACGCCCGAATAATGCAGCGCCTGCAGAGCGGCTTTCATAATGTTGGTCGACTGGCGAAGCATCGGAGCTCGGTCGTTAATTGTTGCTTATGGCGCTATCCTGCCTGCAACCTTGCAAATTCCGTGCTTGAACACGGCTGACCCGGCAATAGTCGGCAGTCCCAAGACAGTCGGCACGTTAGATAGGGCGAGCCTCGTTCAGGCCTTTTGCAGCAGTGCGAAGGATACGCTGGCTAGGCATCGACGCGGTTTGATCGCGTTCAAACCGTATTACGTCGATATAGGCGACTTCGAAACCGAGGAAGGTTCCGGCTGGGTCGTCGAGCGCTGAGATCCGCTTTTTACCATCCGCCACGAGAACGCCGGCGTCGAAGCGGCCTTGTATCGCTTCGAACAGGAAGCGTGCGTCTTCATGGCTGCCGACGACGACGATGTGGTCGTAGGCCTCATCGAGCGCGTCAAGAACAAGATTAAGTTGCTCAGGTTCGATGTCAGCGGCGGCGGCGTCGAGCGACGCTCCGCAACCGATAAAGTGTGCGGTGCTGCCAGGGAGACGGTTGACCGCCTCGTCGAAACTGATCTCGCCGAGCAGCAATTCAGTCAACCCTCGCTTGTTTGCGACTCCGGCGAGCGATGAAATGCCGTGTCCCGACGGGCTCCAGTCGACCACGACGACGGTGGCGCCGGTGTCAGCGAGAGATCGTGACAGTTCGATCGCCTCGAAGCCCGGTTCGATTACCGCGTTGTCACCGGTCAGCAGCGTGCGATGGCCGCCCTCCACGGGACGTTTCGATTCGAGACGCCGGACAAGGCCAAGCATCACGGTTTCTGTGTTCCCTCCGCCAGTCGTTGTCATAATCGTCTCAGGTTTGGGCGTTTTGCCGTTGGCTTTGTTCGCAGTCAGCGCTGGCTCGGAGCGCTGCGCGGCTGAGGGGTTGCGTTGAAAATTGGCATGCGTTGGCCCGCTGCGTGCGCCGGTAAAAAGGGCGCGTAGAACGGTCCACGCGGTTCCAAAGATCATGCTGGCTACGAATACCAGGCCCGACAGCGGCATTTTTTTCGGAAAGACTGGAACGCTGGCGGCTTGGGCTTCGGAAATCACTTTGACTTCGACGGGCGCCGCGCGGCTATCTTGTTTTTTCCGGTTACCTTCAAGTTGCGTCTGAAGGTTTTCGAGTTCGGTGCGCTTGGCTTTAGTGTTTGCTTCGAGCTGGCGCAGTTTGGCTTCTTCGGGCGCGTTGGTCACGACCTTCGACTTGATGTCGTCGAGGCTTTTCTTAATGCTATCCTCGCGGCCTTGCGAAACTTTGGCTTCTTTCTCGAGGCTATCGACTAGCTTGTTGATTTCGCCGGTCAGCTGTTTTTTCAGACCTGCGAGGTCGGCGTTCAGTTGCTGCATGCGCGGATGGCCGGGTAACAGCGAAGCTGACAGTTCCGATATTTGGCGCTCGATACGCACGCGTTGCTGCACGAGGTTTTGAATCAAGGGCGACTTCTGCACGTCGGGCAGAGCATCGGCGGAGCCGAGCTTCATCATTTCCTTGGCGGATTTGGCACGGGCTTCAGCTTCGCCGCGCGTACCTTTGGCTCTGACGAGTTCGGCCGTCAGCTCCGACATCTGCTGTTCATTAAGCCCGACGTTCTGGGAACCGCCGCGGTACGAGTCGATCTCGCGCCGATAGCGGTCGACTTCCGTTTCTAGAGACGCCAGCTCCGGCATCAATTTGTCGATCTTTCCCTGTATGACGTTTTGCTGGTCGTCGATCTCGACAACGCTCTCATTGGCTAGGGAAGTGCGATAGTTGTCAGCCACGCTGTTGGCGATGGCGGCCGCGAGTTCCGGCTCGATCGACGTCATGCGCACGCCGATAAAACGGCTTTCCTTGGCGGTATAGACTTCGAGTTGATTGCGCAGTGTGTTCAAGACGCGGTCATGTTCACTCTCGCCCGAACGCGGGCCGCCGAGGCCGATTAAACGGAGCATTCTGTCGGCCTGGTCGATGGGACCGGCTGCACTATTGAATTCGGGTTTGTCCTTCAGCGCCATTTTTTCGGCGATTTTTGCTAACAGGTCGGTCGAGCGCAGCGCCCGAACATGCGTGTTGATGGCTTCCTTATCCATCTTCGTCGTGATCGAGTCTGGGCTGCCTGCGGATTTGGCGTCATTGAACCCACTCGATGCTCCGCGCGCCACAATCGCCAGTTCAGCCTCGCTCTGGAATTTAGGAGCGATCATATTGAGAGCGCCGTAAGTCGCGGCTGCGAGAGCCAGACTTGTCAGCACAAGCCTCTTGGCACTTCCCTTCAAAGCTCCGAAGATAGACGACATCTCAATATCGTCAGGGGACGCTGGCGCGGGTGCGGGCATGGTGTGCTCTAGCCTGAGGTTGCTCTCTGATTCGAAAGTAAAGGGCTGACCGGGTTAGCAACTCGTTAAACGTTTCAAATAAAAACACTCACTCAGATTTTTTTAACTTTGCCCATGTAGCGTGGCTCGCATCGGTTAGAGAAGTTGAGGTTGTGTCCCATGTCCGTTCGTCATTTGCTCATGTCCGCCGCTGTTGCCATTCTGGTCTCAGGTTGTGCACACGACCAAGATCAGTTCGATGTCGCAGATGCGCAGATCGCGGTAGAAGACGGAGGCTCACTGAAGGACGTCGACGGGGAGGAAGCTGTCGCTGATGCCGCTGCGGTGCAGAATGGGTATCCGGTGCCTGTAGAGCCCGTGGCGATAGACGTCCGCCCTGACATGGCCGATGCGACGGTGTCCGCGCAACATGTGGCGTGGGGCGAGCCAACGACAATTCCAGGCGAGATCGCGGGGCCACGTGCCGTTGCTGAAACCGATGGTCCCTATTTGCTCGATACGGGCGACCGGCTGCGCATTTTTGTTTATGGCCAGCCGAACTTGTCACGGCAATACACCGTCGATCACGACGGTAAAATCGCGGTACCGCTGATTGGTGAGGTTCCGGCTCGCGGCAAAACGACGTCGGAACTTCAGGGAATTATCCGTTCTCGCCTCGGTGCGCAGTTCGTCAAGGATCCGCAGGTCACGGTCGATGTGCAGCAGAACCGGCCGTTCTTCATCTACGGTGAAGTCAAGCTGGCTGGCCAATATCCTTATGTCTCGGGCATGACGATCGAGACCGCAATCGCCATCGCCGGAGGCTTCACAGAGCGCGCCAGCGAGCGCCAGTATCGCTTAACGCGGCGGATCAACGGCTACGTCGAACAGATCGAAGCGCCGGGCGACTATGTCGTCAAACCGGGCGACACGGTTTACGTGTTCGAAAGATTCTTCTGAGACCGGTAAGCCTCCATTTCTCCTCATTGCGAGGCCTTACCGATGCGCATCCTCCATTGTCTTCGTGCTCCTGTCGGTGGGCTGTTTCGGCACGTGCTCGATCTTGCCGGCGAACAAGCACGACGCGGGCATGAGGTCGGGATCATTGCTGATAGCAACGCCGAAGATCGGCTGACGTCGCCGAAATTCGAGGCGATCGCTCCGCTCCTCTCGCTTGGCATCCAGCGCACTGCGATGAGCCGCCGCCCTGGCATCGGCGATGTGCAAGCGTGGCGATCGGTTCTTCAGCACGCACGGGGGCTCAAGCTCGACGTGTTGCATGGCCACGGGGCGAAGGGAGGGGCTTACGCACGCCTCGCGAAGCGAGCTTTGGCGCGACGCGGTGAGCTCGTCTCGTCATTCTACACGCCACACGGCGGCAGCTTGAACTTCAAGCCCGGCACGACCGAAGCTCGAATTTTTCTCGGTTTGGAGCGCATCCTCGAGCGCTACGGCGACGGTCTCATTTTCGAAAGCGCGTTTGCGGCGCGGGTCTACGGCGAACGGGTCGGGCAACCGAGCATCCCCCACCAGATCGTACCCAACGGATTGCAACCTGACGATTTCTTACCGGTCACGCCGGCTGAGAATGCGCGCGATGTCCTATTCATAGGTGAACTGAGGGCCATCAAGGGTATCGAATATTTGATCGACGCACTCGCGGTTCTCAATCGGGGCGGACGGGTGACTGCAACCATCGTCGGTTCGGGCGCAAGTGATGATGCGTTAAAGAGCAAAGTCGAGGCTCTTGGTCTCAGCGAGGTTATCACATTTACCGGGGCACTCCCGGCACGCGACGCTTTTCCACTCGGCCGCGTCATGGTCGTGCCGTCGCTGGCAGAAAGTTTTCCCTATGTCGTGCTGGAGGCGGCGGCTGCTGGATTGCCGCTCATCTCGACTGATGTCGGCGGTATTCCCGAGATCGTTGCTGGAACGAATACGAAGTTGATCGCGGCCGGCAGCGTCGATGCCTTAACCCAAGCGATCGCACACGCTTGGTCATCGCCTGCGGACGCGAAAGAGAAGGCTGCCACACTTCGGGATAATGTGGCGCGGAAGTTTACGGTCGGCGGCATGACCGACAGCATCCTCGCGTTCTACGCATTAAGTCGCCGCTAACCCTGTTTGTAAATCATGACCTTCTGAACTGCCGGTTTTCCCCAGCTGGCACGGACGATGCTTGCTTACCATCATCTTAATCTTTGGATGATGAGCAAGTTTCAACGCCATGGTCGTCTCTCTCAAAGCTTTCGGTACACCTGCTGGCGACGGTAGCGCTGTGGTCAGGGCGCCCGGCGGTTTGGCGCCGCTAGCTGATAATCGACGCGTCGACAAATCGAGCGCGATTTCTCCGGTCGTCGTGCGTGGATTGGTTCGAATTGCAGACTTCGCGATTGTGGTCCTCCTGGGCCTCGTCATCGCCCACACATACATCAACGAGACGGGGGTCCTTAGCAATACGCGTTACATCACGGCGGTGGTGCTGACGGGAGCCGCCTTGGTTGGTACGTATCAGTTGCTCGGCCTCTATACGTTGAGGGTACTCCCGTCCATCGTGCGCGGTATGCCGGCTGCGCTGCTTGGCTGGACAATGGCTTTTGGTGGGCTCGTCGCCGCGATATTTTTTCTGAAGATCGGCGCCGAGGTTTCGCGTGTGTGGCTGGCAACTTGGTATGTTGCTGGAGCGGTGGCGCTGCTCGCCGGGCGTCTCTTTTTGACTTTTCAAATGCGCAGTTGGGCCCGGAGCGGGCGGCTCTATCAACGCGCGGTCATCTACGGTGCCGGGGCGGTGACCGAAGACCTGATCCGCCAATTTGAGGCCGATGTCGATTCTACAATCCGGATCGCTGGCGTCTTCGACGATCGCGACGAGCGCCGAGCGCCGCGGTCGATCGGTGGATATCTGCGATTGGGCGGCATCGATGAACTGATTGCCATGAGCCGTCAGACGCGGCTCGATCTCATCATCGTCGCCTTACCGCTTGCAGCTGAGGACCGCCTCGCCGCCGTGATGCGCCGCATATCTGTGCTGCCAGCCGACATCAAAATGCCAGCGCGCGCCACCGCGCTCAGGTTTTCGCCGCGCACCTATTCGCACGTCGGCTCCGTGGCTATGATCGATCTCTACGACAAACCGATTGCCGACTGGGGCACAATCTCCAAGTGGCTGTTTGACCGAGTTTCTGGAACACTCGCGTTGCTTTTGCTTGCGCCGCTTATGGTGCTGGTCGCTATCGCGGTTAAGCTCGACAGCCGGGGGCCAGTGCTTTTCCGGCAGAAGCGCTATGGATTCAACAATGAGCTGATCGAAGTTTTCAAGTTCCGGTCGATGTACGCCGACAGTTGCGATGATGCCGCGGCGAAGCTCGTGACCCGCAACGATCAGCGCGTGACCCGCGTCGGTCGCATCATCCGAAAAACCAGTCTCGATGAAC
>JANOCZ010000130.1:0-3854 GCA_031412455.1 Hyphomicrobium sp.
GCCACTGACGCTGCTGCTGTCACTCGCGCCAGCCAGCGCCGCTGAATATATTATCGACAACAAAGGCGCGCACGCGTCCATCACCTTTCGTATCAAGCATTTGGGCTTCAGCTGGCTCGTCGGCCGCTTCGACACGTTCGCCGGCACATTCTCTTACGACGACAAGGCGCCAGAAAAGTCCGCCGTCAAAGTCGAAATAGACGCCACCAGCGTGAACTCAAACCATGCCGAGCGCGACAAGCATCTGCGCAGCGCTGACTTCCTCGACGTTGCGAAATTCCCCAAAGCAACCTTCACCAGCAAATCCGTGACCCCTAAAGCCGGTGGCAAGGCGACGATCGTCGGTGACCTGACGTTGCGCGGCGTGACCAAGGAAGTTGTGATCGAAGCCGAGGTGATCGGCGGCGGAGCCGACCCGTGGGGTGGACAACGCCAGGGCTTCACCGGTGCAACAACATTAAAACTGGCCGATTTCGGCGTGCCCAAGGATCTGGGGCCCGCGGCGAAAGAGGTCCTATTGACCCTTGATGTTGAAGGCGTCGCCAAATAACAGCGCGCCGCCTGATAATGCCGTGCCGTTTGTAAGCCGGGATCAAGTCGCTTAAGTTAGCATCCATGGTCACACTCATCGACGGGCGGGGCGAATCCCTGGTTCGCCCCCGTCACCCGGAAAAAGCTGCAAAACCGGACACGGCGCGCGCCCAGAAACCGTCTTGGCTGCGCGTCAAAGCGGCAGGATCAGCGGCCTACGGCGATACGCTCGCCATCGTCAAAGCCCACGGCCTCAACACCGTCTGCCAGGAGGCCGGTTGCCCCAACATCGGGGAGTGCTGGGAACAGCGCCACGCAACGATGATGATCATGGGCGCGATCTGCACGCGCGCCTGCGCCTTTTGCAACGTCGCCACAGGTCGCCCACAAGCGCTTGACTCTGATGAACCCCGTCGCGTCGGCGAAGCTGTCGCAACTCTCGGTCTCAGACACGTCGTCATCACCTCTGTCGATCGCGATGACCTAACCGACGGCGGCGCACTTCATTTTGCCGCAACAATATCGGCCATCCGCAAATCAGCGCCCGGCGTCACCGTTGAAATTTTGACGCCCGATTTCTTGCGCAAAGACGGTGCGCTTGAAATCGTCATCGACGCCAAGCCCGACGTGTTCAACCACAACATCGAAACCGTGCCGGGGCTTTATCCGCGCATCCGGCCGGGCGCCCGTTATTTTCATTCGCTCCGGCTGCTGCAACGCTCAAAGGAACTTGACCCGAAACTGTTCACGAAGTCGGGCCTCATGGTCGGCTTAGGCGAAAGCCGCGACGAAGTCGTGCAAGTCATGGATGATTTGCGCTCGGCGGGCGTTGATTTCCTGACGATCGGTCAGTATCTGCAGCCGACGCTGAAACACGCCGAGGTCAAGCGGTTCGTCGAGCCGTCAGAATTCGATGAGCTGAAAGTCATCGCCGCAGCCAAGGGTTTTCTGATGGTCGCGGCGTCCCCGTTGACGCGCTCTTCCTATCACGCGGATGAAGACTTCGCGCGACTCCGCACGCTCCGCTAGCTCGACATTCCACGTAACGAAAGCACCATGCTCAAGTTCTCTGCCAACCTCAGCATGCTGTTCAACGAGCTTCCGTTTCTGGATCGCTTTGCCGCGGCAGCGAAGGCCGGCTTTCGCGGCGTCGAATACGTCTCACCTTACGACTATGAGCCAGCCGAGATCGCTGCGCGCTTGGCTGACAACGGCCTCGAGCAAGTCCTGTTCAACATGCCCGTGGGCGACTGGAACGCTGGCGAACGCGGCATCGCAATCTTTGCCGACCGCACGGACGAGTTCAAACAGGGCGTGTCAAAGGCCATCGATTATGCCCGCGCGCTCGGTTGCAAACAGGTGAACTGCCTCGCCGGCATCGCCCCCGCAGACGCTGACCACGCCGCTCTGCAAGACACGCTTGAAACAAACTTGCGCTTCGCGAGCACCGAATTCGCCGCCGCTGATTTGCGTCTGTTGATCGAACCGATCAACACGACCGACATGCCGGGCTTCTTCGTGAACACGTCGGCGCAAGCCGTCGCTATCATCGCCAGCGTCGCCGCGCCCAACCTGTTTCTGCAATACGACGCCTATCACATGCACATCATGGAAGGCGCTCAGGCGAAAACGATCGAACGGCACGGCGCGCTGATCAAGCACGTGCAAATCGCCGACCACCCCGGCCGTCATGAACCGGGCTCAGGCGAAATCGACTTCGACCAACTGTTCGCCGCCCTCGATCGCGCCGGTTACGACGGCTGGATCGGCGCCGAATACAAACCCGCCACCACCACCACATACGGCCTGGGCTGGCTCAAACAACTCGCCTAGCCGCAAGTTGCACACGCACCACAAGGTTGCACCTTAACGTCTCACCGCCGCCCAGGTTGTGCCACACGACTCACCGACCGTCGCGTCATGCCGACCAAACTGCCGACGTCCTTCACACTTGAGCACGCTGGATTTGCAGCCGGCGCGCTCATTTTTTCGTTGCTGACGTTGGCAACCGTGGCTGACCTGCGCGCCGAAGTGCACGCACCTTCCGCCGACCCGGCGTCGCCCAATCGCCAGCCCATCTCGACCCTGACCGGCCGGGCGCTGGTCATCGACGGCGACACCCTTGAAATCGACGGCCAGCGCGTCCGCCTGGAGGGCATCGACGCTCCCGAGATCGCGCAAACGTGCGGCCTAACGAACGGTGAAACCTGGCCCTGCGGCCGCGCCGCGTCCAAAGCCCTATCCCGGCTCGTCGCCGGCTCAGACGTCGCCTGCGATAGCCAAGGCACTGACAAATATGGGCGCATTCTCGGCATCTGTTTCTCCGACGGCCGCGCCCTCAACGCCGTCATGGTTGAAACAGGCCTCGCGTGGGCGTTCGTGAAATATTCGGCCTTATATGTCGCCGAGGAGCAATCGGCGCGCGCCGGCGCAATCGGCATCTGGCAAGGCCCGTCCGAGGCCCCGTGGGATTTTCGCCATAAGGGCTGGCAGTCCGCCGAAGCCGCCGCGCCCCGAGGCTGCGCCATCAAGGGCAACGTCTCCAACAACGGCCGCATCTACCACATGCCTTGGAGCCCCTGGTATTCGAAAGTCACGATCGATGCGGCCCGCGGCGAGCAGTGGTTTTGCTCGGAATCCGATGCCCAGAGCGCCGGCTGGCGCGCCGCCGCCGCTGCCAATTAAAACGCGTCCGTTGTCTTATGCTGTCGTAAACCGGAACTCGCCCCGGCAATTGACCATTAAGGCGTCGTCTGCGTACCTTTAGGAATAGACTTTGAAACTTGGCGGCCTCCCCGCGCTTGGCGGCCGGCTCGACGTAGGAGAGTCGCCAAGCGCCAGCAAAAGGAGACGTCAATGCGCCAACTCTTGAAGCCCCTAGGCCTCGCTTTGCTGGTAACGGCGCTGATGTGTCCGCTCGCCTCGCCGGCCTTGGCTGGCGCCTGGGAAGAAATCCGCGCAAGCGTCTTCGGTGACAAGCCGATAGAGGATGGCCGTGGCATCATCACCTTGGGCGCGCCCAACCGCCCCGAAGACATGCGCGTCGTCCCGATTTCGGTTGACGCAGCCTTCAAAGACGGCCGCTCCGTAAAAACTGTGACCTTCATTCTCGACGATAACCCAACGCCCGTCGTTGCTGTCTTCCACATGGGCACCGGCCGCGACAGCGTCGCGTTAAAATCGAACTTCCGCGTCGATCGCCAAAGCGACGTGCGCGCCATCGTCGAGGCTGACGACGGTAAACTCTACATGGTCTCGCAACTGATCAAGTTCGCCGGTGGCCAAGCCTCATGCTCCGCGCCCCCAACTGGCGATCCAGCCGA
>JANOCZ010000131.1:0-3410 GCA_031412455.1 Hyphomicrobium sp.
CAGCGCTCGAGTCGGCGTTGGCAAATCTGATGTGCCGCCCGCCACTGCCGCCGATGCGTTTGGTCAGCCAGCCCTCCGGGTCTGGCGGGGGCGTCATGCGCGTTTCGGGGTGAGCGATGCCGAGCTGATCGAGTAACGGAAAGAAAGTGCGCGGGTCTTTGCATATCCGCACGGTCTCAGCGTTGCAGCCGAGCACGCCGTAACGCTTGTCGAGAATGTCCCACAGGCGCGGTTTGTCTTCGAAGCCTGAGCCAAGGACTAGACCGATTGGCCTTGACGGAGACGCCGCGACGAGATCGTCCAGCGCCGTCAACACAGGCTTGGCGCGAAAGCCCGTCCGCATTGCATCGGGGATCGTGCGATAGGCGTGAGCGGCGGCGCGCATGTCGAGGTCGCCGAACGCATCGACGACGAGCGGCACATAGCCGGCGCGGCGGGCCGACTGGGCCAGCGCGCGTCCGGAGAAGGCTGCAATCAGGACGGTTTGGGAGGTCATGTGGGAATTCCCTCTCCCCATGACGCTGCGCTTGTCATGGGGAGAGGGTCAGGGTGAGGGGCGGCCGCTTGCTCCGAGCCTGTTGCCGCCCCTCACCCCAACCCTCTCCCCGTGAAGTGCAGGAACGGGGAGAGGGAGCTCCCGTCTAAGCCGCGGACGCATCGTCCTCCCCCCTCAAGGGTGAGGAGCTAGCCTTAAGCAATCCCCGTCAGCTGTTTGCACATCGCGTAGGCGTGACGGAAGTCGAGCATCAGAGGCTTGTCGGATGACAGCATCTGTTTGAACATGCCGCTTTCGCACTTGTACTTGATGTCGCCGATCGCCAGCGCACCGATGCCGAGGGCGTTGCACCCTTCGAGCGGCGCGCCATCCATGAACAAGTCGAGGCCTTCTACGCCGGCTGGTGGTACGGCATTGACGTCGGCGATCACGATCAGTTTTTTTGCCAGTTGCTTGTGTTCGCGAGACACGACTTGGACGCCGGCTGCAGCTGCGGCGAAGATCACTTCGGCGTTGGCGATGATGTCGCGTTTCTGATCGGCGGTCTCGCCGTTGACGGGTTCGAGATCGACGCCAAAGCGTTCTTTCGAAATCGCGGCGCTCTTGATCACGCGGTCGACGCCGCGATGGGCGACGAGTTGCACGTCAGCGCCTTCGAGGGCGGCGATGATCGAGGAGGCAAAACCGACGACTCCCGTCGCGCCAAACACGGCAACCTTGACGCCCTTCCAGTCGCGATTGAACTTCTGCTTTAACTGGCGCTCGACGAGGGCGACCATTGCGGCAGCTGTCGTGAACGAACCGGCGGGGTCAGCGAAGACCGAGCATTCGAACGGCGGGACCATCGCTTTTTTGGCCGCGTCCATCATGTCGAGGGCGATGAGGGCATCTTTCCCGCCCATGAAGAAGCCGGTGCGGACGCCATAGTGCGGCGGGCGAGAGAAAATCGCGTCTTGGATCAGCGAATTGACTTCGGGCACCTCGACGCTCGTATAAGGGACGATCACCTGATAGCCGGCGTCGGCGGCCATGTTCACGTCGAACGGGCTGACGTGTTTTCTCGGGTCCAGCATGTGCAGAATAGAGGTCGCGTCGCTCATATCGTTTTGTTTCTCCGGGATAAAATGATCATGCAATTTCGATGCGCGCGCCTGAATTGCGGCCCCTTGCGATCACGATTTCAACGCCGTCGGCTTTAGCGTCTTCGACTAAAGAATGATAGAGGCGAACTGCCGCTTCATCCCCGTCGACGAAGGCGAAGCCGGTCGGTCCCCAGGAGCTCTGGCCAATGCCGGTCGCTCCTTCTTGTTTCAAGCGGGCGGCTATCCGCGCGACGGCTGGGCTCGTCCAGGGACTGCCGCCCTGCTTGTCGGCAAAATGCCCGCCGACAATCTCCTGAATTTCGCTTAGCGCGTCGCCGAAAGCTGACAGATCTTCTTCCTTCAGACCCGGGACCATCTTCATCAGGACGAGGTGGCAAATGTGCGCGGCGGTCGTTTCGGGGAACTCTGGCAGCGCCGCGAATGCCTTTTTTTCCGCATCGCCGGAGACACCCGCCCGGCTAGGGTCCAACAGCAACAGGATGCGCCAGTCGTCGGGAAAGTCAGAGCGCAGCGTCAGCGGAGGGGCGCGGTCCTGGGGGCCGCGGCCCCCATCGACAAGGAAGCCGCCGCCAGCGAATGCGGCCAACCCAATGCCCGAGCGGGCGCCCCGCTCGCCGACGCCCGCCAAATCCTGTGCAGCCAACTCGCGGCCCTCAAGCCGCGCGATGGCTGTGCCGATCGCCAACGCCAGCTGCGTGCCAGAGCCCAGACCAGCGTGCGCCGGTATCGCTTCTTGGACATCGATCGTGTAACCGCCGGTCCGCCCGCGATTAAACATTTGAGCGAGTTTCAGGCTGCGCGCGCTTTCCGCCCCCGACGCCGAGTGCGAGGCTGCCTTCGAGACGGTCAAGCGCGTCGCCGGGCGGTCAACAGCCAAGCCGATACTGCCGAAGCGGCGGCCGAGGGCGCCGTTCATGTCGAGGAAGCCAAGGTGCAGACGGGCGGGAGCCCTGACTCGGATTGTGGTCGATTGAGAAGATTTCGGCCTCAGGGCGCGGGTCCTTGATTAGGTGCTGCGGCAGGCTGCAATGACGTTTAGTACCGGCGAGCGAATGCAAGTTTGCAATCTGCTGCCCTGCAGCTGTAGCCTTACCGCTGCACGTTAGAAAAAACCAGAGATGAGGACTTCGATGAGCACTGAGCGTGAGAAACCGATGTCCGAGGCCGACGTGAAAGCGTGGCTCGCAGCTAACCTGCCGCATTGGAGGCTCGAGGATGGCTGGATTCGGCGGACATACAAAACGTCGAGCTGGAAGGGCACGCTGATGGTCATCAATACCATCGGGCATTTGGCCGAAGCGGCCTGGCATCATCCCGACATCACGGCATCTTATGCATGGGTCGAAGTTCGGCTGATGACGCATTCGGCGAAAGGCATTACGTCGAAAGACATCGAACTCGCCAGCAAAATCGAACAGGTCGTGAATTGGCAACCGGGCACCGAAGGCAAGGGTCTCGAAGGCACGCCGGCTGGCGATATGCGCTTCGCCTACATCAAGTATGATTGATGCGCGCCAATGAGCACGAAAGCCGGGCCACATACGCCGGATGCTGAGGCTGACGCGACCATCGGACTTGGCTCGAATATCGGTGACAAGGCCGCAAATATCGACCGCGCGATCGAGATGCTCGTTTCGGGCGGCGACATTCAGCTTGTGCGAGCGTCACGCAGATACCGGTCAGAGCCGTGGGGCGTTGTCGATCAGGACTGGTTCGTCAACGCGGCGATCTCAGTTGCGACAGCGCTCGAGCCGCATGCGCTGCTCGAGAGCTGTCAGCGCGTTGAAAACGAGATGGGGCGGGTTCGGCGG
>JANOCZ010000132.1:0-7491 GCA_031412455.1 Hyphomicrobium sp.
GTTTTGCGCGACTTGTCGAGATTGCCGCGCAACAGATATGAGTAGCCCAGATTATTCAAAATGCTGGGTGTCGGCCCGACCAATTCTTGCACGCGATTGTAAGCCTTGTCCGCCTCATCGAACCGCGCAACTTGGTCGTAGGCCGCAGCCAGCCCGAGCCAGGCATCGGCATTGAGCGGGTCGCGCTCGAGGGTCTTGGCATAAGCATCCACCGCCGAGCCGAAATGCCCTTCGCTGAATTGCCGTTGCGCATGCTGCACGAGAGTGACCGAGTTCGGCAGGTTGGTATCCGTCAGCGACGATGTCAGCACATCGCCGTCTGGTCCCGCACATGCCGCGAGCGGAATGCACAAGCCTAAAATGATCGCTTTCCGCAGCCCCCGCACTCGCAACGAACGTCCTCCGCATTTATCGCCCGTCATTTGTCGCATCAAAGCGTACCGTTACACAAACGCTAGGTCGCAATTTGATCCGTGCACGCCAGGTGCTGGGGATATCGTGTGCGCTACTCGGATCGCGAGCGCGCGGGACCGGTGAATAAATTAACGATTCACGAACGGTTTCAGCTGAAATCTTTGCCAGTGACCATTTTGAGCCACTTCTGCACACCCTGTTTATAGTCTCGTTAAGACTGGCCATGAGACAATGGCGGTGTCTGATTTTTGCAACGGATTGCGAACGCGGAGGCGACGGGTATGCGCAGAGAGATCGTTCTGGCTTTGGGTCTGGCGTCCTTGAGCGGCATCTTCGCGGCTGTCGGCATTAACGGCTGGATGTCGTCCGAATTCGCCCGCATCATTCAAAATCAGACACCTGCCCCCGTGCCCGTTGAGATGACGACGGTGGTCGTCGCCAAAGACAACCTTGGTTTTGGTGCCGCCGTAACCGCAGAGAAGCTCGAAGAAGTCGAATGGCCAGCCAAGAACGCGCCGAAAAACTCCTTCAAGACGATTGCAGAATTTCTCGCTCAAAAGGACACCCGCGTCGCGTTGGAACCAATTAGCGCCAGTGATCCCATCCTGAGCGGCAAGGTCACAGGGCCCGGCCAACGCTCGGGTTTGGCAACAATGCTTGAGCCCGGCAAGAAGGCGATTACGATCCGCACCAACGACGTAGTCGGCGTCGGCGGCTTCGTCCTGCCCGGCGATCGCGTTGACGTTCTCGTCACCAATGAAGCCAAGAACACCAAGAACGCCGATGGCACGGAAGCACAGCCTTATACCGATCTGTTGCTCCAGAATGTCCGCGTTCTGGCCGTCGATCAGACTTTCGATCCCAAGCACACCACACCTATCCTCGGCCGCACCGTGACCATTGAAGCAAGCGCCGCCGAGGCCCAAATGATTACCCTTGGCTCGACCATCGGCAGTCTGTCGCTCGTCCTGCGCGAAAACGGCGCCGTCGCGTCCAACGACGAGTGGAAACGCCTGACCGTTGCCGACCTGCCTGGGAATAGCGGGGATAAATCGCGCGCTGCAACGATGATCCCGACGATTGCGATTGCGCCGGAACCTAAGAAAGTTGCACCTGAGCCCATCGACGACAGCCATGGCCAAGCCAAGGTTAGTGTCGTTAGAGCGGTCGTGAAAACGGAATATTCCGTCACACGGCGCGCCGCGGCTGAATAGGTTCACCAAACCTTCCATCCTCAGCTGAGTTGTCAAAGTGCGTTTGCCGGGTTGCGGCCGCCATTGTTGTGGTGGCCTGGCCCTCGTTGATGCGTCCCCTGTTTGAGTTCCGTATTTCGCGTTCGGGACAGTAACCGAGTGAGGACGTTTTGCTATGCGCACGATTCTGAAGTTATTTCGCGCCACGAGCCGGGATTGCAACAAGCTGCACGACCCTGCTTCTAATCGCTCCAAGACCCCAAGACCTGACGAGGCATCGATAACGCTTCGCTCGTTCCGCCACACCGCAAGCGTGTGCGCGCTTGCCGTATTCATGACAGGATTGATGTCGGCGCACGATGCCAACAGCCGCAATCGCGCCGACGATTTCGACCCGGATATTGAAAGCGCTTCGACGTTCAAAGGCCGCATCAGCCGCGCCGCCGTCGTCGCCAAGAAATCGCAAGTCGTCGAGATCGGCCGCGCCTATGCGAGCGCCCTCGTCGCCGAAGCCGAAATTGCCGACGTCGTCCCGTTGTCAGACCACTCGGTATACATCCTCGGCAAAAAGATCGGCGCGACCCGCATTACGGTCGTCGGCGCCGATCAAAAAATTATTCAGATCATCGAAGTCGAGGTCACGCCCGACGTTGATAATCTGCGAGCCAAGCTGAAAGAAAATCTGCCCGAAGCTCACATCCGCGTCAGCACCATCAATGGTGGCATCGTCCTCAGCGGCACCGTGTTTGATGCGCCGGCCGTCGAGCAAGCGATGGCGATCGCGCGCCGCTATTCCCCTGACGCCGTCACCAACGCGATGTCGGTTGCCGGACCTCAACAGGTGATGCTCGAAGTCCGCTTCGTCGAAGCCTCGCGCAGTGCCAGCCGCGAAATCGGCATCAGCACGCGCGTCCGCGGACCGAGCGCCAGCAGCGATACCAATGGCCAGGTGTTCGACGCCGGCATCGGCGCTTTGCAAACCGCCGCACTAATGTCGGGCGCTGTCCCGTTTGGCACGCTGCTCGCTCGTGTTCTGGAAGGCGGCACGAACGTCGATCTGATGTTGCGCGCCCTCGAGGAACGCGATCTCGCTCGCCGCTTAGCTGAACCCAATCTCGTCACGACATCCGGCGACACCGCGAGCTTTTTGGCCGGCGGCGAATTCCCGTTCCCGGTCTCAGCCAGCGACAATCGCATCTCGATCGAGTTCAAACAATTCGGCGTCGCGCTGGCCTTCACGCCGACAGTCCTGAACGGCGGCTTGATTAATCTGAAGATCGCCCCCGAAGTCAGCGACATCGACGAGTCGACGACGGTCGAAGTCAATAATGTTCGCATTCCGGGCTTGATCGTGCGCCGCGCCAACACGACGGTCGAGCTGAAAGACGGTCAAAGCCTCGCGATCGCCGGCCTTCTGCAGCATTCAACACGCACGGGTCAGCAGCAGTTGCCGTGGATTGGTCAAGTCCCTGTCCTCGGCGCACTATTCAGAAGCGCGAGTTACCAGAAGCAGGAAACTGACCTCGTCATCATCGTCACGCCACGGCTCGTCAAACCTGCACGTCCCGACGAACCGTTGGCGACGCCACTCGATAAACCGTTGGTCGGCAACGATGTCGACTTGTTTGTCAACGGCCG
Source organism: Hyphomicrobium sp. (assembly GCA_031412455.1). Taxonomy (GTDB): domain Bacteria; phylum Pseudomonadota; class Alphaproteobacteria; order Rhizobiales; family Hyphomicrobiaceae; genus Hyphomicrobium_B. Next base: position 3,246 of record JANOCZ010000132.1, read on the forward strand.
CTCCGAAGTTGCCCGCAACGAACGCCGTCGCGGTGAAGCCAAGCCCTTCGGCCACATCATCACCACCGATTCCGCAAAGGTGACCTATGTCCCAACGAAATAGACACGATCGGATAGGCGCACCGTTGCTCGCAGCGACGCTCGCGTTAGCCCTGACGTCGACGTCAACAACGACAGCCAACGGCAACGACTATCTCGATCGCAGCGATACGATTACCCACGGCCTCGGCGATGCAATCGAGACAAACAAAGCCATCCAGACAATCACGCGCTGGCCCAAAGCCTCGCGTCAGGATCGCTGGTTGTCCGACGGCGAACGCGCTCGCACCGCGATTGCTCGCTATAGAGCCAACAAAGTCATCGCGCCTCGAACTTTGAGTGGAAAAGTCAACGGCGCCAGCGCCGAAGCAGCTCCAGTTCCCGAAGTTGCACTCCCCGCAGGCTCGACCGCCAACGCACCGTAGCCGTTTAGCGGGGACGCCAGCCGTACAGCCAATCATAGCGGCGCATCAAAGCGGTGGCTGGAACGCGCGCCAGAACCGCGTTACGCGCCGCAGCCATCCCGCCTTGCATATGATAGATTTTGCCGTTCTCGACCGATGCTTTCGCGACGCGCATAGTCCGGGCCCGCCTCGCCGCCTCAAAGGCCGTCAAGCGTTGCGGCATGTCTAGATCAGTGCGTGAGATATGATGCGCAAGCTCACTCGCATCCTCGAGCGCGAGCCCCGCGCCTTGCGCGAAAAACGGCAACACCGGATGCGCTGCATCGCCGATCAGCACCGCCGATCCAAGCGTCCACCGCTCAAGCGGCACGAGGTTTTGCAGCGGCCACATTCGCCAACTCGCAACGTGTCGCAAGAAATCGAGCAACGCGCCCGTAAATTTTCCCTCGACGGCGGACATGACCGACGCCGTCGAAGCCGCGGCATTCCATCCAAGCTCATGAGTATTACCGTCGATGATCACGACGATCGCCACCGCCGCACCGCCACGGACCGGATAATGGACGACGTGCGCGCGCGGACTGAGCCAGACGTGAACATCATTGCGAGCAAGCGTTGACGGCAGCGCCTCAGCCGGCACCACCGCGCGAAAGGCGCAACTCCCGCTAGCCGTCGGCAGCGGCGATTGGCATACGCGCGACCGCAACCGCGACCACAATCCGTCAGCGCAAATCAGGGCATCGGCGCGCGAGACTTCGCCGTCAGCCAGCGCGACGTCGACTCCCGACGCCCCGACATCAAAGCCGCTGACTTCGCCGGTCCGCAATTCGATAAGCGGCTCTATCCGCGCCGCGCCAAGGAATACCTCGTGGAGATCCAACCGATGCAGCGTCAAGTACGGTGCCTCATACCGCGTTGTCATCCACGTACCGAGCGGCAATCGCGTGAGAATTCGCCCGCTGCGGCCGTCGTGAACGCTGAGCGCGTCGGGTTCAGCGGCTCGCTTGCGCACGGCGTCGAGCAGTCCCAACTGCGCCAAGACCTTTGCGCCATTGGGTCCGAGCTGAATGCCAGCGCCATCATCCAAGCCGTCCAGGCGGCGCTCAAAGACGCGCGATGCGATCCCGCGTTTGGCCAAAGCAAGCGCTGCGGCAAGCCCGCCAATCCCAGCACCGGCAATGACGACGCCGCTGGACGCGCTGGACGTCATTGCAGAATATTTTCCGCTATTCTCAGCCTATGCATCGCTAGTCCGCCACGACCGCCACGAGACTGCCGATCGGATCGCTCTCCGATGCGGGCAGACGCGGGTCATGCACGTACAGCGTTGAGCAGTACGGGCACAGCACTTGGCTGTCCTGCCCCATGTCGAGGTAGACGTGCGGATGATCGAACGGCGCGCGCGCCCCCATGCACTTGAATTCTTTGACGCCGATGAAGATGCGTTCGGCGCCTTCGTCATTGGCGAAATGAGGGGTGGGGCCACCGGCCATCGTCATGCCTCTTAGCAAACGGAAACGTTGATTCAGACAAGGATAGCGTCGAAGCTGCTCGAGCGATAGATCATTGCCCTTATCCATTCGCCGCAGGCGGGTTACAAAAGAGACCTCATGACGGACATTCAGTATTTCGATAGCGCCGGCATCCGCATTGCCTATATCGACGTGCCGCCCCACGATAGCGCGACTGATGCTAACGCTGCGCCTGTGCTGCTGATCCACGGCTTCGCCTCTAACCTGGACATGAATTGGCTGTCGACGGGCTGGGTAGACACACTCACCCGCCACGGTCATCGCGTCTTAGCCTTCGACAATCGCGGCCACGGCCACAGCGAGAAACTTTACGACTTGGCGCAATACGGCGCGCCGTTGATGGCGCAAGACGCGTTTCGTCTACTCGAGCATCTCAATATCGATCGCGCCAGCGTCGTTGGGTATTCGATGGGCTCGCGCATCGCAGCCTTTCTGATCGACGCCCACCCTGGTCGCGTTACGCGCGCGGTCTTTGGCGGCCTCGGCATCAATATGGTGCGCGGGATGGCGGGAACGGGTCCGATCGCCCACGCCCTCGAAGCCGCCAGCATAGACGACGTGACCAATCCAACCGCGCGCACGTTTCGCGCCTTCGCCGAACAAACCAAAAGCGATCTCAAGGCACTCGCCGCGTGCATTCGCTCGTCGCGCTCACCCATCACCGCGGAAATGGTCGGCAGAATAAATATTCCGATCCTCGTCGCAGTGGGCGAACATGACGTGATCGGCGGATCGGCAACCGGCCTAGCCGCGCTGATGCCGAACGCCCGCGCCTTTGTCATACCTGGACGCGAACACATGAAGGCTGTCGGCGACAAAACCTTCAAAGCCGAAGTCTTGAGCTTCCTGACAGAAGGCAAAGAGTGAAAAGCGCCCTGGCGAAGCCGCGAAGAGATCTGAAGAGGGCAGACGGGGTGTTGCTTTCAGATGCAGATCGTAGCTCGCCAGAGCCTTCCATTCGTGCGCACCGCTGCGGCAGAACGCGATACTTTTAAGTCGCTTGGACCCCCTTACGCGTGACAAACATGAGATCCGCGGCACGTCTTTGGTTGGCTACTCAATACATTGTCCAACCCTGCTCCGCTTTCGGTGGAGCACGACCCATCTAGGGCTACCTCATGACACGACGCCTACAGCTCGACGACAGCCAACAAAAGGCTGTGGATAACTTTGTGGTCTGGGCCAATTTCAACTTGCTCAGCCGCCCTCGCATTGCCGCGCGCCGGTCTAAAATGAGTCGGAAAGGGCGGCCACAGTCGAACCGGGCAAGGGGTTAAGACGGCATTAACCAAACTGCAGGTAACGTTCGCCGCATGGTCTCGCGTCGTCTCAGCGTATTTTTGCCCTTAGCCCTCCTGATGATGTCAGGATTGGTGCTGCTGTGGGGCTGCAGCTCGTCCAGCAACGTCAATTTCGTCGCCAAACACGAGCCGTGGCGATCAACGGAAGAGCAGGCCTGCATCGCGTCGGGCGCGGTCCACAAATCGAATTTCATCCGCACCCGGTCAGCGCTTGGTGGGCCCAGTCAATGCGGCACGGAAAATCCCTACGAAATGTCGGCAGCCGGCGGTGGACGGGTGTCGTTGCGGCCAGCCGCGATGTTGCGCTGTCCGATGATCCCGCAAGTCGAACGCTGGATTGCCGAAGTCGTCGAACCCGCAGCCCGCCGCTTGTACGGCCAGCCGGTCGCCGAAGTGACCGTCGCTGCATCCTACGCCTGCCGGCCGATGAACCACCGCAGCGGCGCCCATCTATCCGAACACGGCTACGCCAACGCGCTAGACGTGTCTCGCTTTACGCTGGCGGGCGGTGAAGTCATTACCGTCAAAGGCGGCTGGTACGGCACCCCGCGCGAACGAGCCTTCCTGCGCCAAGTCCACGACGGCGCCTGCGCTAACTTCACGACCGTACTCGGCCCTGAGTACGACGCTAATCATCGAGACCATTTTCACATGGACCTCGCCCGCCACGGCCGCCACGGCCTAAAGAATATCTGCAAGTAGTCCGCCCGGGGACAACGACCGAAGCTTTCTAGAAATTTAGGCGAATTCCTTGGAAAGCTCATTTAATGTGGCGCCCTCAAGCAACACATTTACGGAACGCCTCCTCACCCGCATGCCCTGGCAAGAAATCAAAACCGCAGTCCGTTTGATCAAGCGTAGTGCGCTGAGCACCACCTGGGATCAGGTTTGGTCATATTTCCGCTCGACCCGCACGCCGGCACGGTCGCGGATCGCGTTCACGATCGCCGTTATCACGCTTGCCGCCAAG
>JANOCZ010000133.1:0-11663 GCA_031412455.1 Hyphomicrobium sp.
AGAAGCCTGCGGGCAAAGGTGGCCGGCGGAGGCTCGCTGACGACGATATCGATGTGTGGGATCACACTGCGCAGTCGGTCGAGCCTTTGCGAAAGGCCAAGGCCCGCTTTCATCCGGCATCCGAGCGGGTGGAGGGACTACAAGCCGCGAGCAAATCGGTGGCGATCGAGGGCGTGAAGATCAAGGCGCCAAAATCAGCGGCTGCTTTAGGCAAGACGGCAGCTGTGCGCATCGCTGCTCAACCGGTGGTGCCAGTAAAGCCGGTTGCTGCGCCGCCCATTGCGACGTTCGATCGGAAGAAGGCGCGCAAGATCAGGTCGGGAAGCATCGAAATCGAAGCGCGGATCGATTTGCACGGCATGCGCCAGGGCGAAGCGCACACCGCGCTTTCTGCCTTCATTCACCGCGCACAGGCGCGGGGTCAGCGATGGGTGCTCATCATCACTGGGAAGGGCAAGGTGAGCGATCGGGACGACGATGCGCCGTTCGATATGAATCAGCCGCGTGAGCGTGGCGTCTTGAAACGTAATGTGCCGCGCTGGCTGGATGAGCCGGAGCTCAGAGGTCTAGTCGTCAGCTATACGACGGCGGCCCTGCAACACGGGGGAGAAGGCGCGCTTTATGTGCATTTGCGCAAACGCGGCTGACATTCAGAAACATTCGCTCTGCAATTTTGTCAGTGCTTGGCCGAGGCCCGATAGAGAATAGGTGTCGGAGACCGTGGTGCCCTTTTCCGATGTGACCGTCGTTTTTAGGTTGGCGCCTTTTTTCATCGCCGCGATCAACTTCAGCTCCTGGGTTGCGTCCTTGACGTAGATGCGGTCAGCGACAGCGATCACCTCGAAAGGCGTGTCGCCAATGTTGAGCGTATTGTCGGCCGACTTCTTGACCGGGAAGCCCACACGGACACTGACCTCGCCTTTAACGCCGTCTTGGGGCCACGCCGAAACATAGATTCTGGCCTGATTACGCGATGCCGCTGCCGGTTCGGTAGATTTCGGTTCGCTCGTTACGAAGCAGAATTCGTGCGGTGTTTTGGCGTCGGCGAACAAGGACCATGCCGAAAAATCTTGGACCTTGGTCACGGTTTCGGCGGCGCGCGCCAGCGTTGTCAGCGTGCAAATCGGCACGACTACGGCACACGTTAAGCTCATGCGTTTCAAGTCGAACTTCAAGTCGATGGTCCCCCTTCTCGCACGGGCCGGTCGGCAAAGCGGGCCAGCGACCTCATGCGGTCGTACATCACGATTGCTCCCGCCATGGCGACGTTGACGCAAAAGCTGGTCGGGATCTTGACCGTGTAATCGCAGAGCGCCAGCAACTCGGGCGAGAGCGAGCCGGCTTCTGGGCCCAGGACGTAGGCGGCGCGCAGCGGATGGCGAAAACTCGGGAGATCGATTGCATCATCCAATAGTTCGACGCCGACCAGCTTGCAGCCTTCCGGCAGCGCCATGTCGCCAAGAGATGGCCAGTTGTAATGCGGCAGATGAAGCTGTGTTTTTGAGGTGTCGGCATGTGCTTCAAGTGCGCGATAGGTGGCGCCGACGGTGAACGTAAAGCTTGCGCCGAAGCCGTGGGCCGAGCGCATCAGATTGCCGAGGTTCAAAGATTTCGACATACGCTCCGCGCCGATGGCGAAGTAACCCTTCGGCAGGGGAGGCCAGGCGTCACTGGTTCGCGGGGTCGCGAGTTTTGTCTGTGGGCTGCCGGTCGTTCTTGTCATCAGGTCGCACTCGTGTCGTTCACGTGTTGGCGGACGGAGCCGACGCAGGTAGAACTGCGGGTCTTCCGGTTGCGAGCGGGGTTGTCGCATGAAGGCTGCACTATGCAAGAGCCTCGATGGCCCGTCCGGGCTTTCGATCGAAACAGTTGCTGAGCCTGTCGCCGCTGCGGGGCAGGTTTTGGTGCGGGTCCGAGGCGTGGGGTTGAATTTCGCCGATACCCTCATCACGCGGGGCAAATACCAGTTCAAGCCCGAATTGCCGTTTTCTCCTGGTGCCGAGATCAGCGGTGTCGTGGAGACTGTTGGGCCGGGCGTCAGCGACTGGACGCGCGGGCAACGCGTCATGGCCTATGTGAATTGGGGCGGGGCTGCCGAACTGGTTAGCGTCGAAGCTAGCTCGCTTGTTGCCGTGCCGGATGACGTGCCGGATGTCGTCGCGGCCGGCTTGCCGGTGACCTATGGAACCGCGATGCACGGGCTCATGCAACGCGGCCGGTTGAAGGCGGGCGAAACTCTCGTCGTTACGGGTGCGGCGGGCGGCGCGGGGCTTGCCGCAGTCGAAATAGGGCGGCTCCTCGATGCGCGCGTGATTGCCGTTGCCTCGACCTCCGACAAGATCGCCGATGCCAAGCAAGCGGGGGCGCACGACGGACTCCTTTATCCTGGCTGCGATCTCAAAGACGAAGTGCGGGCGTTGTCAGACGGACGCGGCGCCGATGTCGTCTATGATTGTGTCGGCGGTGATGCGAGCGAGCCGCTGATCCGCGCGTTGGCATGGCAAGGGCGATTTCTCGTCGTTGGATTTGCGAGTGGCGAAATTGCAAAAGTCCCGTTGAACCTCGTGCTGCTCAAAGGTGCCGAGATCAGCGGCGTGTTCTGGGGTGAAGCGGTGCGTCGCGACGATCAGGGTCACAGGGCGAATATGCGGCAGGTGCTCGATTGGGTGGCGGCGGGCCGTCTTAAGCCAAAAACGCACGCGGTCTATCCTCTCGATCAAATCGGCGAGGCGCTGGGCGTCATTGAGCGGCGTGCGGCGCGCGGTAAAGTCGTCGTTGCGATGTAAGTCCGGGCGATGGGATCGCTTAGGTGGCTTACCAACTCGCTTCGTTTTCTTCTGAAACATACACGCCGCCGCGCAACGGAAAGCGCTCTTCGATCGCAAACGGTCCTCCGCCAACCAGCGGCCGGGACGACATCAAAACGGTCTGGGCGACAAAAAATGGTTCTGAGCGATAGCCGCTGAAGCGGTTCAAGAACCTTGCGACCGCATCGACGCGGGCATGTTTGAGCCGGGCCAGCGTAATGTGTGGTTTGAAGGCACGTTTCTCAGGCGGAAGGCCTGCATCACGGGCGGCTTTCTCGTGCGCCTTGGCCAATCTGTCGAGGGCTGGGGATGGGGCAATGCCCGCCCAAACCGTGTGGGGATCATCACCCCCGAACGCGCCAAGGCCCAATACCGTCAATTCGAACGCATCGACCTCGATGCCGGCGAGGTTGGCTGTGAACTCACGCGCCAAACCATTGTCTATGTCGCCGGCAAATCGCAACGTCAGGTGATATTCGTCAGGGTCAATCCAGCGCGCGCCAGCGATCGGTTGGTGGAGGGCATGAAGTTCAGCGGCGGTGTCTTCGGGCAGTTCAATTGCGGTGAAAAGACGGGGCATGGCATGTCCCTTTCGCTTGCAAAACAAAACGCTGAAGTCTTGGACAGGTTAGTTTTTTGCCTGCGCTTTCTTCGCTGCGACCGCGGCGATCAAGGTTTCGACCTGAGGCTGAATGCGATTTACGATCTCGGCAATTCCGGCGGCGTTCGGGTGCATACCATCGTTCAACGCAAGAGACTTGTTTAAGGCTACGCCGTCCAGAAAAAATGGGTAGAGGGCGACCTTATGTTTGGCGGCGAGCGCTGGGAAAATCGCGTCGAAGTCGCGGGCGTAGTCGGCACCCCAGTTGCCCGGAGCTTTCATACCCGTCAATAGGACCGGCGTGCCGTCGGCCGTGATCTGCGTCAAGATCTTGTCGAGGTTGGCGGCCGTCTGTTTGGGATCGACGCCGCGCAGGGCATCGTTGGCGCCCAATTCGAGAATGACGGCGTCGGCGCCACCTTCGAGCGTCCAGGCTAAACGTTCGAGGCCGGCCGCCGTCGTATCGCCCGAGACGCCCGCATTTATGATCGTGACCTTGGGTTGCGTCGTGGAGGGGTCCTTGCGATGCGCAGCGTCCAGCGCCATCTGAAGCTGCGCTGGGAAGGATTGGTCCGGCTGCAGCATATATCCAGCTGTCAGGCTATCACCGAAGGCGACGACGCGAATTTCGGCCGATTGGGAGCCTGCCAAGGCGGACGGGGTTATGGAGATAGCCTGCAACGCAATAAGTCCAGCAAGCAAGACCACACGCGCTTGCTGCAACGACTGCACGAGTTCCATTTTTCCGCCTCACGCATCACTCAGTAGGAACATGGACGTAGATCGTGACGCGGGCTGGAACAAGACCGCCGTGTCATCTTAGACGTTAAAACCGATGAATACGAATTCTCAGAATTCAGAAGGGACGCCGGCATCGTGGCCGAAAGCATCATCCGCCTTGAGGACATTCACCTTACACTGACGAGCCGGGCTGGCCCGGTCGATATTTTGCGTGGCGTGACGTTGAAGATTGCGGCGGGGCAATCAACGGCCATCGTAGGGCCGTCGGGGTCGGGGAAGACGTCGCTGTTGATGGTCGTGGCCGGGCTCGAGCGGGCAACGCGCGGCAAGGTCGTGCTGAACGGGCACGACATTACGAGCATGAGCGAAGATGACATGGCGGTTCTGCGGGGGCGCGATGCTGGGATCGTCTTCCAGTCGTTCCACCTCGTGCCGACAATGACAGCGGTAGAAAATGTCGCCCTGCCCCTGGAATTGGCCGGGATCGCCGATGCCGACGCCACGGCGCGCCGATTGCTGACTGAAGTCGGCTTGGCGTCACGGGTCGATCATTTTCCAGCGGAATTATCCGGCGGAGAACAGCAGCGGGTGGCGATCGCGCGCGCGCTCAGCCGGACGCCGCCGCTTATTCTCGCTGACGAGCCGACCGGCAACCTCGATGGAAAAACGGGCAAGCAGATCATCGATATTCTGTTTGGGATGCGCGAGAAGTTCAACGCGACGCTCGTGCTTGTTACGCACGATGAGAGCCTCGCGGCGCTGACCGATCGGGTCATCCGCATGAGCGATGGGCAGATTGCGAGCGACGAGGTTCGGCGATCGCATATCCGCGCGGTCGCGCCATGATAGGGGCCAACGCGACGTTGCGGGACGACGCCTCATCCAAGGCGGCTGCGCATTGGCGCATTATCTCACGGATCGGTTTGCGCGAACTGCGCGGCGGGCTCAGTGGTTTCAAAATCTTCATCGCCTGCCTCGCGCTCGGCGTGATGGTAATTGCCGCCGTAGGTGCGTTGGGCGACTCGTTGCGCGCCGGGTTCGAGCAACAAGGTGAGGCTATCCTGGGCGGCGATGTCACGTTCGCGCGGATGCATGTGCGCGCGACCGGCGACGAACGTCAGCGGTTGCAAGCGCTGGGGGCCGTGAGCGAAACATCGACGATGCGGACGATGGCGCGGCGGCTCGATGGGTCGGAGCAGGCGCTCGCCGAACTGAAGGCGGTCGATAATCTCTACCCGTTGTCTGGCCGGGTCGAGGTCGATGGTGGCGGCGATTTTCAGCAGGCATTGGCGAACAACGGCGCGGTTGCCGATGGCATGCTGCTCGAGCGCCTCGGGGTAAAGCTTGGCGATAAGTTCAGAATTGGCGACGCGGAGTTTGCGATACGGGGCGTGCTCAAATCGGAGCCTGACGGGATCGCTGACCGGTTGACGTACGGGCCGCGCGTGTTCGTGTCGATCGCCGGGTTGGATTCGACGGGTCTCAACAAGCCTGGAACTTTGATCCGTTGGCGTTACGCCGTCAAACTGCCGGCTGGCCGGCCGGGTGACCGCGATGCGCTGAAGGCTTTGCGGACGGACACTGCGCAAGCGATGCCGGACGCTGGATTTACGGCTGTCGATCGACACAATCCTTCGCCGCAGGTGACGCGCACGCTGGAGCGGTTGCGACAATTTCTGATCCTCATTGGCTTGGCGTCGCTCCTAATCGGGGGTGTCGGCATTGCCAATTCAGTGTCGACGTTCATCGAGCGGCGGGTCAAGGTCATCGCCATTTTGCGAAGCGTCGGGGCTAGCGGCCGTCAGGTATTCGGAATTTTTCTTGTCCAGATTCTGGCGATGAGCGGCATTGGGATTTTGATCGGGCTGCTACTTGGCGCGGCCGTTCCCGTGTTGATCGATTATTTGTACGGCTCGGCGTTACCGGTTCGCGGTGTGATCAGTCTCTCGCCGCGGAGTCTTGCGGTCGCTGGGACATACGGGCTGCTCGTCGCATTGCTCTTCGCGTTGTGGCCATTGGGGCGGACCGAACATGTGCGGGCCAGCGTGTTGTTTCGCGACGCGATGCCCAGTGTCGGCGGGCGTCCGGGCAAGCCTGTGCTCATGGCTATTGCCGTGCTTATTATAGCGCTCTTGGCGCTGGCCCTGGCAACGTCGGAGCCTAAAGTCTTGGTCGCCTATGTGGCTGGCGGCTTGGTCTTGATGCTGGCCGTTTTCAGCGCGCTCGGCACGCTGGTCGCACGCGCGGCGCGCAAGGCTCCCAAAGTCAAATCTCCGTCTCTGGCGCTGGCGATGCGCAACATCGGCGCCCCCGATGGGCTCACAAGGTCAGTCGTGCTTTCACTCGGCACCGGCCTCTCGTTGCTCGTTGCCGTCGCGCTCGCCAACACGTCGCTGGTCAATGAACTCGTGGGACGTCTGCCGGAGCAATCGCCCGATTATTTTCTGCTCGACGTGCCCAAGGCTGACTATCAAAATTTAGCACAGCGCGTCACGAAAGCGGTGCCGGGTGTGCAATTGACTGACGCGCCAATGCTGCGCGGGCGGCTGGTCAAGCTGAAAGACCGGCCGGTTGAAGAGCTGAAAGCGCCACCTGAAGCGCAGTGGGTTTTAAACGGGGATCGTGGGCTCAGTTACGCCGAAGAGGTGCCGGAAGGCTCGAAGGTCAGCGAAGGTGACTGGTGGCCCCGCAACTACAGCGGGCCGCCGCTCGTTTCGTTTGAGGCCGAACTGGCACAGAAGCTCAACCTCAAGGTCGGCGATCGCGTGACGGTCAATGTGCTCGGCCGCAATATCGATGCGACGATCTCCAATCTGCGCGAAGTTAAGTGGGAAAGCCTCGCCATCAATTTCGTAATGCTGTTTTCGCCAAATACGTTGCAGGCGGCGCCTCACAATCTGCTGGCGACGATCCGGCTGCCGAAAGGGACTGAACGCAGCGCCGAGGTCGCGCTTATCCGGGATCTCGGTGTGCAGTTTCCGTCCGTCAGCGCTATCCGCGTGCGGGATGCGATCGATCAGGTCAACAAGGTGTTCGCGCGGATCATGACGGCGGTTCAGGTCGCGGGCAGCGTGACGTTGCTTGCGGGAGCGCTCGTTCTGGCCGGGGCATTGGCGACGGCGCAACGGCGGCGCATTGTTGAAGCCGTCATTTTGAAAACCATCGGGGCGCGACGCCGCCAGATCCTGGCCGCGCATGGGTTTGAGTATGCTCTGCTGGCGGCGATCGCCGCCGTCGTCGCGATTGGGCTTGGGACGATCGTTGCGTGGTGGGCCACGACGCAGATCATGGACGTCGAATTCGTCTTCTCGGTGAACGCTGTTTTTTATACGATTCTCGGCGCCGGGCTCCTCATTGCATCCTTTGGGGGACTGGGAACATGGGCGGTGTTGCGAGCCCGGCCGGTGCCTTATTTGCGCGCCGGATAAAAAAAACAGCGCGGCCGGTCGTCTAGGGCCTTGAAGAAACCTGAGAACATGAGCATCTGGTAGGCTTGCGGGAGAAATGGGTCCCGTTTTAAAGAGGAATTCAAGACCAATGGCTGAAGTCTACAACCGTCCCGCAGTCGCTCCGGGCAGCGCTCGCTCGGCTGGAGCGGTCGATGAGGGCTTGCGATCGTTTATGATCGGCACCTACAACTATATGGCTCTTGGCGTGGCTGGCACGGCCGCCGTCGTCATGCTGCTTATGGCTAACCCCGAAGTCATGCGCGCCGTGGCATTGGGCCCGATGAAATGGGTCTTGTTCGCCGCGATTTTGGGCCTTGGCTTTTTCTCCCACAAGCTGTTCTTTTCGGGTAGCACGATCGTCGCTCACGGTGCCTACTGGCTTTATTGCGCCATGTGGGGCGCGCTGATCGCGCCGATGGCCTACATGTTCGTCTCGAAAGGTCAGGCCGGCCTCGTCGGGCAAGCCTTCTTCGTCGCCTCTGCCACTTTCGCGGCAACGAGCTTGATCGGCTACACGACTAAGAAGGACATGACGGGTTGGGGCGGCTTCCTCAACATGCTCGTCATCGGCATGCTGATCGCGTCGCTGGTCAGCTTTTTCTTCATCACTGATCCGGGCACGAGCAAAACTATGAGCTTGCTCATCTCGAGCGTCGTCGTCTTGTTGTTTGCGGTGACCACGGCGTTTGAAACGCAGATGATCAAGTCGATGTATATCGAGGGCGTCAATCACGGCGGTCCGGAATTCGTCAAGCGGTCGTCGATCTTTGGAGCCTTCGCGCTTTACGGCAGCTTCGTTACCCTGTTCGTGCACATCCTGAATATTCTCGGGATCATGAACACCGAGTGAGCTTCTGATCTAGGCGATCTTGCCAAAATGCAGAAAGGCCCCGTTTACCCGGGGCCTTTTTCATGTCGACTAGGGTTTGACGATCTCCAGCCGCTTGTCGAAGACGGCGAGGACGCGGGCAAGATCGTGGCCACGTTTGACGATCAAGCCACCCGCCGCTACCACGCTATAGGCACCCTGCTTACGGGCGAGGCGGGGATCTTTTTCGATCCGGTAGAGCGGAAATTCGCTGGTGCGACGGAAAACGGAAAAGATAGCCTTGTCGCGATTGAGGTCGATCGCGTAATCGCGCCATTCGCCTGACGCTACTTTATGTCCGTAAACCGTGAGGATCGCTGCCAACTCATGCCGGTTGAAGGCGATTTGGCGTACCGGCTCGGATCCACTCGACGAATCCTGGGATGTTGCCGTCGCTTGAGCCGCCTGACGGGGGCGGAATGTTATCGGTTCAAGGTCGCTCAATGCGCGCCTCCCTGCTGTTACCTAAGAATGCGCTACGACGCGGAGATTGCAAGAGGGGCCGAATGGCGGACGCGGAGAATTATGAAAACTGAGCACTGAAATACCCTCAACTCGACAACAAGGGGTCCCGAAGACAACGCTAAACTGCCGCAAACCCGGGCGATGTTGTCATCGTTGCTTGGAGGCCTTGCGCCGATAAACGCTCTGGATACTCAGCCCCCCAGCCCCCCGGGGCACTTTTAGAAGCGCAGGGTCTCCGGCAACTCTCCCTGTCTGATCACGACGATCCGGCCGATTGCCCCATCGGCCGGTAAAACCTTCCAAAGACCTCTCTCGACTAACTGTGAAGGACCGGTGCCCCAGCCGGTCCTTCACTGTTTTTTGGGCTGCGCATACAAAAATTTTGAGCCGGATCGCCACCTTTCCCGTAGATAGATGATGAGGACCTTTTCATGATCAAGTCGAACGCGGGTAAGGTTGGCGGCAGTTTGAAGACGTCACGAGGACAACCGAATAACGGTAAACAGAAGAACGGGTCGATTGCGTTAGGCAACCCGTTGCTCGGCAAATGGCCGGGCAAATACGCAGCGCCTCCATTCAGCAAAATTAAGGTCAAACATTTCCGCCCCGCGCTCCTCGCAGCATTTCGGGCCCACCAGGCCGAGATCGAGAAAATCGCCGCCAATCCAGCGCGACCGACGTTTTCCAACACGATCCTGGCGATGGAGAAAAGTGGTACGCTGCTGACGCGCGTTGGAGCGGTGTTCAGCAATCTCGAAGCAACCGATTCGACGCCAGAACTGCAGGATATCGCGCGCGACATGGCTCCGCGGTTTGCCGCGCATGAGACGAAGATTCTACTTGATGCCAGGCTGTTCCGGCGCATCGATACACTGTTTGAGAGCCGCGATACGCTGAAGCTTACCGAGGAGGAGCGGCGGGTTCTCGAGCGGCACCATTTGACGTTCGTCAGGGCTGGTGCGCGGCTCACATCGGCTGCCAAGTCACGCGTCAAGACCATCAATTCACGGCTCGCGAGCCTCGTCACTCAGTTCATGCAGAACGTTCTCAAGGATGAGCAGTCGTGGCGTTTGGTGCTCGATTGCGAAGGCGATATTGCGGGATTGCCGCCGTCGTTCGTCGATGCTGCAAAGCGCGCCGCGACGGATGAAGGATTATCCGGCAAAGCGCTGGTGACTCTGTCGCGATCGAGTGTCGAGGGGTTTCTTACATTTTCGAACCGGCGGGATTTGCGCGAGCAGGCGTTCAAGGCGTGGATCGCGCGCGGAGCGAATGGTGGCGATACCGACAATTGCGCCATCGTCGCTGAGGTCGTCGCGCTGCGATCGGAATATGCGCAGCTCATGGGGTTCAAGTCTTTTGCCGACTTCTATCTCCAAGATACGATGGCAAAGACGCCGGGCGCCGTGCACGATCTGTTGACGGCGGTTTGGGACAAAGCGGTTGCCCGAGCCCACGAGGAGCGGGAAGCACTCGCATCGTTCGCGCACGCGCAAGGCGAGAATTTCGAGATCGCTCCGTGGGATTGGCGTTATTTCAGCGAGAAGGTTCGCAAGCAAAAATTCGATCTCGACGAGGCTGAGATCCGCCCCTACTTGCAGCTCGAACAAATGATCGACGCGGCGTTCGACTGCGCGCAACGCTTGTTCGGGCTCGGCTTCCAGGAGATTGCCGATTTCGACGGATACCATGCGGACGTGCGGGCGTGGGACGTCACCGATAAATCTGGGCGGCACGTCGGGCTTTTCATCGGCGATTATTTCGCGCGGCCGTCCAAACGATCGGGCGCGTGGATGTCGGGATTTCGAACACAGCACGGCATTGGGAAGGGCCAGCGGCCCATCATTGTCAACGTTTTGAATTTCGCGAAAGGCTGCGAGGGCGAGCCGACATTGTTGTCATTCGATGATGCGCGCACGCTGTTTCACGAATTTGGCCATGGCTTGCATGGACTGCTGTCGGACGTGACCTATCCCTCGATTGCCGGCACGTCAGTCTCGACCGATTTCGTCGAGTTGCCATCGCAGCTGTATGAGCATTGGCTGTCAACCAAGGAAGTGCTGGAGAGGTTCGCAATCCATTATGAGACCCGCAAGCCAATGCCCAGCGGGCTCAACAAGCGCATGACGGCGGCGCGTAATTTCAATCAAGGATTTGCGACGGTCGAATACACCGCGTCGGCGCTCGTCGATATGGCCATTTATTCGGGTGGGGGCGGAGACGCTGGAGATGTCGCGAAGTTCGAAGCGGCAACGCTCGATCGCATCGGAATGCCGCGCGAGATCGTGATGCGGCATCGCTTGCCGCATTTCATGCACATCATGGGCGGGTATGCGGCTGGATACTACAGCTATCTGTGGTCGGAAGTGATGGATGCCGATGCGTTCGCCGCGTTCGAAGAAACCGGCAATGTGTTCGATGCCGCGACGGCCGCAAAGCTCAAGGAATTCATCTATTCGGCTGGCAATCGCCGCGACCCGCACGAAGCGTATGTCAAGTTTCGCGGACGAGCGCCGAAGATCGATGGCCTGCTAAAGAAGCGCGGGCTCGCGGCTTAGGCTTTTCTGCTGGCTAGAACAACCCGGCCCAGGCGGCGCCAATGATCGGCCCGGCTTTGCCTTCTTGAATCAGCACGACCGATTTTTGCGTATCGGCCTGCATGACCGCGGCGCGCGGGATTTGGATTTTTATCGCTTGGCCCTTCCACAGGCCAATTGGCGTCAGCTCG
Source organism: Hyphomicrobium sp. (assembly GCA_031412455.1). GTDB lineage: Bacteria > Pseudomonadota > Alphaproteobacteria > Rhizobiales > Hyphomicrobiaceae > Hyphomicrobium_B. The sequence goes on from JANOCZ010000133.1 coordinate 11,660, forward strand.
CGTA
>JANOCZ010000134.1:0-9552 GCA_031412455.1 Hyphomicrobium sp.
CTGACTGACGCGAAGTGCTATAGCGGCGCCGTGCACGGAATTTGGACCGACGATGCGAAGGCTGCGATGCGCCGGTTCAGCGCGGCAACCAATGCGCGGCTGCCCGTCGATATTCCTGATCAGGCCCATCTGGCTTTGATCGAATCCAATGCGACGGCGAATTGCGCCGATGAGCGAACTGTCGATCGCAACCCGCCGGCGCTGGCGGCCGCCGCTGTTTCCGCGCGTGTTGCGGCTGTTGCGACTCAGCCCGTCTCGTCTCAGCCCGTCTCGTCTCCGGCCATCGCGTCTCAGGCCGTCAATGGCGCGCGTGCGGACATGCCAGATCGTCTGGTTGAGCCGGTGGTCGCTGTCGCGCCAGCGCCTGGAAAAGTATCGAGACCGGTCGTGCTCGAAGCTGTCGAGGCGTTGCCCGACGTTCGCACGCAAGCTAGCTCGCAGTCGAGCGATCTGACGCCCGCCGCAAAAGTTGATCGGCCGGCGCGTGCGCGGGCGCTCGTGCATCAATCGCGAAAGGCCACGCAGCGCAGCACGGTTTACAGAAAGCCAAAGCCGTTCGAGAAGGCCGCCAAGTCTTTCAGCCGCAGCGTGAAGAACCTGCAGCGCTCGGTGATGTCGATTTTCAATTGAGTTTCTTTGGAACGTGCGCCGTAAGGGCTCATGGCCAACGGCCGGACGCTGCGAGCGTCTTCATCGTCGCCTCTGCGGTGGTGTGAATGGCGCGTTTTTCAGTGTCGGCGAGTTTGTCGTAGGTCCGATACATTTGCGCCATGCGCGGGTTCAGTGCGAGCTTTCCGCGATTGCGCTCAAGGAAATCCCAGTAGAGCGCGTTGAATGGACAAGCCTTCGGCCCCGTGCGCTGCTTGACGTCGAAGTGACAGTCCTTGCAGTGGTTGGACATGCGGTTGATGTAAGCGCCGGATGCGACATACGGCTTGGAAGCAAGCAACCCGCCATCAGCGAACTGGCTCATGCCGAGGGTGTTTGGCAATTCGACCCAGTCGTAGGCGTCGGCATAGACGATCAGATACCACTCGTGCAGCGCTTGCGGTGAAACGCCCGCCAGCAGCGCGAAGTTGCCGGTGACCATGAGGCGCTGAATATGGTGGGCATAGGCGTCCTCCTTGGTTTGCGTGATTGCGGACTTCAGGCACGCCATGTTTGTCTCGCCGGTCCAATAGAACTCCGGCACGGGGCGCTGGTGATCGAAGTAGTTCTTCTCGACATACCCCGGCATTTGCAGCCAGTAGATGCCGCGCACATATTCGCGCCAGCCTATGATCTGGCGAATGAAGCCCTCGGCCGCGTTAAGAGGCACAGTGCCGGAGCGATACGCCGCTTCAACGCGACGACAGACGTCGAGCGGATCAAGCAAACCAATATTCATGTAGACCGACAAGACCGAGTGATAAAGGAATCGTTCGCCTTCCAGCATCGCGTCTTGATAATCACCGAAAGTCGGCAAAGCTGATTTGATGAACGATGCGAGCGCCCTTTCCGCGTCGCGCCGCGTCACCGCAAACCAGAACGGCTCAAGATCGCCAAAGTGATTGCTAAAGCGCGATGCGACTTCGCGCAAAACATCTTGGGTGATCGCGTCGGGCGCGACCCGCTTAGGCTGCGGCATGAAAAGATCCGGCTTGGCCGGTTTGCGGTTGTCGTGGTCGAAATTCCATTGGCCGCCTTCGGGCTGGTCGCCGTCCATCAACAGGCCGGTTTTGCGGCGCATGTCGCGATAGAAGTATTCCATGCGCAGTTGTTTGCGATCTTTGGCCCAGGCGTTGAATTCTGGCGTTGAACAAATGAATCGATCATCGCGCCGGATTTCGACCGGCACACGGAGCATCGTGGTCCATGTTTCCATCAGCTGGTGTACGCGCCACTCCGCGGGCTCGGTGACGACGATCCGCTCGGGCCTATGACCGTCAACGGCGTGTGCGACTTCGGAGGTAAAACTTCCCTTAGGGCCAGTCTGATCGATGCGGCGATAGTCGACGGTCCAGCCGGCCGCGCGGAGCTCTTCGGCAAAGTGGCGCATCGCCGAGAAGATCAACGCGATCTTTTTCTTGTGATGACGAACGTAGGTGGCCTCTTCCATCACTTCGGCCATGAGCACGACATCGCGCGCCGGGTTTGCGGCCGCTAAGCTCGAAAGGGCCGGTGAAAGTTGATCGCCGAGGATCAGGATCAACGATTTTGACATGGATCGAGGTGCCGTTGCTGAATGATGACGCCACCTTGTTTTCGTCAGCTAGCTGCTTTTGGATCGGAGACCCGCGCAAACAAAGCCGCTTCCGAGTGGATCTGGGTTTGGTTTCTGGACGTTCCAGTGTCTCGGGCCGCGTTGTGCAATCGTCGCGGTAGTTCATCAATTAACGGCCGAGTATTGGCTCGAGTTCGACACATGACGCACACGCCTGACGCCAAATTTGCGGCCCGTTGTTCAAAGGCAAACTTGCCTCAGAAAAACTGCGCGACGTGTCGCCGTCCTTTTACCTGGCGAAAGAAGTGGGCTCGCGACTGGGCCAATGTTGCATACTGCTCGGAGCGCTGCCGGCGTGAAAAGGTTCGCCCAAACAAAAACCGCGCGGCTGAATGAGCGCGCGCGGCTTGTAATTACTGAGGTCGACCATTCAGATCGGCGACGCCGATGCGAATTATTTCGGCGCTAGGACCATGACCATCTGTTTGCCTTCGAAGCGCGGTTCGCTTTCGACTTTGGCGATCGGTTCGGTCTCGGCCTTGACGCGCTGGAGCACGGCCATGCCAAGCTGCGAGTGGGCCATTTCACGGCCGCGGAAGCGCAGCGTGATCTTGACCTTGTCGCCCTCTTCGAAGAACCGGCGGATGGCGCGCATCTTCACGTCGTAGTCGTGATCATCGATGCCGGGCCGCATCTTGATCTCTTTCAACTCGACGATCTTCTGGTTCTTGCGAGCCTCGGCGGCTTTCTTCTGTTCCTGGAATTTGTATTTGCCGAAATCGAGAATTTTGCAGACTGGCGGCTCGGCGTCCGGCGATATCTCGACAAGGTCGAGGCCCGCTTCTTCAGCTTTGGCGATCGCATCGATCTTGCTGACGACTCCGACGTTCTGTCCGGTCTCGTCGATCAGTCGTACTTCGCGGGCCCTGATCTGGTCGTTAATTCGGGGCCCGGTTGGTTCCCGGGTGGCTGCTTCGGGGCGCATGGGTTTGCGGATGGTCGTCACTCCTTCTGTCGTTGCACATCGCTTTCGCGCTCATTCGATCGCCGAACTCGGCAATAGTCCGAAGACGCGGGAAAGGCTGGAATAGGATTGGGAACAAAGGTCCAGAAGTCAAGCGTCTGCGGCGTATGCAACATGCGAAAGCGTGAATTTTGCCTTTCGTTCCGCGTGTCTGCCACACCTGCCAGGGTGGCGCCGGTGACCGGTTTGTCGTGCGCAACAAAAAAAGGCAGCCAAACTGGCTGCCTTTGGTTTGAGTTCGCAGAGCGTAGAATTGATTATTGGACTTCCGCGGTGGCAGCGCGGCGTGAGGGAGACGCGTAGCGCTTGTTGCTTGTCGATGTGCGGTAGTAGCGGCGCTTTGGCTCGCCGGCCGGGTCTGTCGCGCTCGAACCGTTGCCGTCGACGGAGGCCAGTGGCGCTGAGGTGAATTTCTGCCAGGTCACCGTCACGCGGGCGCCAACGGGGACGCGGGGATAGAGATCAAGCACATCCTCATTGGTCATGCGGATGCAGCCCTGGGACGCGGCTTGGCCGATGGTCCAAGGCGCGTCGGTGCCGTGAATCCGGTACGTGCTCGAGCCCAAATACATGGCGCGGACGCCCAGCGGGTTCATCGGATGGCCGCCTGGCACCCAACTTGGCAACCGCGGGTTCTTGGAGATCATTTGCGGGGTCGGTGTCCACGAGGGATTGACGCGCTTGTCTGAAACGAAGGTCGTGCCTTGCCAGCGGGCTTCGCTCTTTGGCACGGCGATCGGGTAGGTCACGGCCTGACCCTGTTTGATGATGTGATAGAGGCGCCGATCGGAAAACGAAACGATGATCTGGCCAGGTTTATACTGGTTGCTGAAGCTGACAACATGGCGCCCGCCGCCGTAATCGGCGCCGCCGCCCCAGAGTAAATCAAAGCCCTGGGCGTTTGCGGTGTGCGGAGCGAAGGCTGCGCCAACAGCAATTGCTGATGCGAAAACTAAGCCGCGCAGGGGGTATTTTGGGGTCATCGGGGGAAATGCTCCAGTTGCGTCGTCAACAAAATATATCAGCGAGGATGATGGCGTCATCCTGGGCGAACAATGGTGAAGACGCGGTATATACCAGTCCCTTTTCGACCGGCAGAGCAAGGAAGTCACAGTGTCGTCACGATTTCGCGGCGGCAAGGAATAGGGCCGGAAGAGATCAATTTGCATCGGTCGTGGCTTGTTCGCCATTTTACGTCAATGAGTTATTAAGAATGCTATTTTGTTCTTTTTCGGTTGACGTGCGCATGGGCTTAGTTTAGAACATATGAAGAACGAAATAATTTCGCTTTTTGTGTAGTCGAGCTGGAGGCGTCTTTGAATCAAGTGGCGGATCCAGCGGCTCACATTGGTTTACGGGGCGCGCGTGGCGATCCGGCTCGGGAGCATCTTGAGGAAGGCGAGGTTTTTGAAAGTGTCTCAGGGTCACGGACATGGCCCACTGAACGACAAGCAGCTCGCGGAAACAAAATCGGTTTCGATGCCGATGCCCTCTCGGTGTCGAAGCCCAGCACACCTGTCACTGGATCTCTGGCGACCCCGCCCTTCGATCCGGTGGCAGGGTGCGCCCCCCACCTTTCAACATGTCAGACCGAGTCGCCGGCCTTATCGGCTCGGCCTCGACAGAACAAGTTTCCAAAAGAAGCACTGATTAGAACTTTGCGGCGAGAGATTGGAAGGATCGAAGGCCACAACCTCAGGGAGGTCGATGGCAAACAAGATGATCTAGCCAATAGTCTTGAATGGAACCTTGGAAGCCGCGCTATCGATCGCTGGTTGCCGCGCGGGCTCGACGTTCGGGCTGTGCATGAAATCAAGTCCGTTGCTCATGCGGCGATGAGTGGTGCGGCCGCTGGCGCGTCGGCTGGCGAATGGATGACCAGTCTTGGGTTCGCACTTCGTCTTGCGGTACGCCGCCTGGAAACGACCCGACTTGGGAAAGGAAATACACCGTGGATATTGTGGTGCTGGCCGCGGGTGATGGCCGATGAATTCGGTGCGCCTTCGGCGTCAGGGCTAGCGCATCTGGGCATCGATCCTTCGCGTCTGCTGATCGTTGAGACGGCGCGGGCTGCGGACGCTCTCATCGCTCTTGAGGACGGACTGAAGTCATCCAGCCTAATTTTGGCATTGGGCATTTTCGATGAGATTGCGTTGACGCCGGCGCGGCGGTTGAGTTTGGCCGCCGCGGCATCGGCAACGCCTTGCTTGCTCGTCACGCATCCAGCCTCTGAGGGCTGTGGGGCGACAGCGACGCGATGGCGGGTCGAACGCCGGCCAAGTTCTGCACTCGCTTTCGATTCTAAGTCTCCGGGCGATGCGCGATTTGCCGTCAGTCTCGAGAGATGCCGTTCTGCTGGGGCGCAGGCGGCGGGTGCGCGAGAAGAGGGTGCGCGAGGAGGGGAAGGCGCTCAAGTTGAAGGCGCTCAAATTGAAAGCGCTGGGGCGCAAGTTTTGGAGTGGTGTCATGAAGCGCGTCGTTTCAATCTGGATTCCGGATTGGCCAATTGTTCGGATCGCCCGAGCGAGGCGCGGTTGCGTTCCGCATAGTCAGCCATTTGCCTTGATCGTCAGCGGGGTGCACGGCCTGACGATCAGCGCGGTCAACACGACGGCTCGCCTCGAAGGTGTTGCGATCGGCACTTCGCTTGCCGATGTGCGGGCGGCATTGCCGAGTCTCGTCACGCAGCCAGCTGAACCCGATGCCGACCGCATTGCGCTTGTGCGGCTGGCGCGCTGGGCGGGGCGATATGGCGTCAATCGCCACGTCGATGGCGAGGATGGATTATGGATCGACATCACCGGCGTCGCGCATCTCTATGGCGGTGAAGAAAAGCTGCTCGACGATGTGATTGGCCGCCTAGAATCATTTGGCGTGCCGGCACGTGCGGGATTAGCCGATACGCTTGGAGCTGCTCATGCGCTGGCCCGGTTTGGATGTCTTGAGGGCGCGCGCTGGGCTATTGCGTGTCAGAATTCCACGCGTGAGGCGATCGCGGCGCTGCCGATCGAAGCGCTCCGGCTCGATTCCCCGCGCGTGCTTTTGTTGAAGCGGCTCGGTTTGCGCCGCATCGGTCAACTTTACGATATCCCGCGCGATAGTTTGGCGCGCCGGTTTCGCTCTAAAGATTTAGCGGCCGCGGTTTTGAGGCGGCTTGATCAGGCGCTCGGTGAGGCGGCTGAGCCCTGCCGTCCGATGCAACCTCTGCCGGTTTTTTCAGTGTTTCGTGTGTTCACTGAGCCGCTGATTTCGGCTGAGCCGTTGGAGGCGATAGCGGCTGAGCTTTGCGGTGAGCTTGCCGGTACTCTCAAGATGAAGGCGATGGGTGCCAAAGCCGTGCGGCTCGCGCTTTATCGCAGTGATGGGACCTGTGCCGAGGTCGATGCGGCAATGAGCGAGCCGAGCTTTGAGGGCGCGCACATTCTATCGCTTCTGCGAGAAAAGCTCGCCGGCGTCGATGCGGGCTTTGGCATCGACATGCTTCGTCTCGACGCGACCAGGGTGGAGGGTGCGCGCGTTCAGCAGAACACGTTTGCCGCCGCTGGCGGGGAAATGCGTGGCGGTGCGGACGCGCTGATCGACCGGCTGTCCAATCGTTTCGGCGCAGCGTCGGTTGCCATTCTACGTGCCAGCGCCAGTCACGTGCCGGAACGGGCGGAGGTGCGCCGGCCTGCCCTCGCTGAGGTTTCGCTGCAGAAGAATCTCCGCAAAGAGGTTGCACGCGACAACGCACAACGGGGCGACGCAAATTACGAACCGCCGTGGCCTTACGGCTCCTATAAAAAGGGTTTCAATTATAAGGCTGCGCTGCGGCCGCCGTTGCTGCTCAAGCGGCCGGAGCCGATCGACGTCGTCGCGGAAGTGCCATCGGGTCCGCCCGCGCGCTTTACTTGGCGGAGGGTCGAGCGGCGTGTGGCGCGGGCGCGTGGTCCAGAGCGCATCGCGCCCGAGTGGTGGCGGCACGTTGCCATGCCTGATGGTGGAAAGCGGCCGCGGACGCGCGATTACTACACCATCGAGGATCGGCACGGCTCCGCCTACTGGGTTTTCCGCCACGGTCTCTACAGTGACAGCGACGACGACGGCTGCCTGCCACGCTGGTTTCTGCACGGGTTGTTTGCATGAATAATATTGTTTTCCGATCCGGCGACACGCTCATGCAGCGGCGGCTAACTGTGCGTTATGGCGAACTCGACGTCGTGTCGAATTTTTCGTTTCTTCGGGGCGCGTCGCACGCGGAAGAGCTCGTCGCGCAGGCGAAGGCGCTCGGGCTCGAGGCTATCGGGGTGGCCGATCACAATACGCTGGCAGGTGTCGTTCGCGCGCACGTCGCGGCAAAGGAAGCGGGCTTGCGTCTGCTCGTTGGCGCGCGCCTCGATCTTGAAGACGCGCCGAGCCTCATTTGTTATCCGACCGACCGTGCTGCCTATGGCCGGCTCTGCCGTTTGCTGTCGCTTGGACAGGGCAGAGCGGAGAAGGGTAAGTGTTGCCTCAAGCTCGCCGACGTCGCAGCGCATGCTGAGGGGCAGATTTTCATCGCGCTCGTGCCTTCGGCGTGGGATTGGCGCGAGGTGCGCGCGGATAGCGGGGATGCTGGTTGGCGCCACCGAGATCAGACTGTGCGGGAGGGTTCGCTCGAATACAGTTTGCAGCACATGCGCACCGCTCTTGGAGGCTCATCCTTATATCTGGCGGCGTCCTATGGATATCGCGGCGATGATCGGGCGCGGATCGGTGCGCTGGCTCAACTCTCCAAGCGCGCCGGCACGCCGCTCGTGGCAACAAATCGCGTGCTCTATCATGCGCCCCACCGACGGCCGTTGCAGGATGTCTTGTGCTGCGTGCGCGAAAAGACAACGATCGGGGAGGCGGGGCTGAGGCTCGAAGCCAATGCCGAGCGGCACATGAAGCGGCCGGACGAAATGGCGCGGCTGTTCAAGGGCCATGAGGCGGCACTCGAGCGGACGCTCGAAATCATCGCCAAGTGCCGTTTTTCGCTCGATGAACTCGTTTATGAATATCCCGACGAGCCGGTGCCGCCCGGCGTCACGCCGCAAGTGCATCTGGCGGCTTTGACTTGGGAGGGGGCCGCGCACCGGTTCCCCGACGGGTTGCCCGACAAGGTGCGCGACACGATCGAGCGCGAACTGGCGCTCATCCACGATCTCGATTTTGCGCCCTATTTTTTGACGGTCCACGACATCGTGGCGTTCGCCAGAGCGCGCGGTATTCTGTGTCAGGGGCGCGGCTCGGCGGCCAATTCGGTCGTGTGTTATTGCCTGGCCATCACTGCCGTCAACCCGACGGAAGTCGATCTGCTGTTTGAACGCTTCATCTCAGAAGCCCGCCAGGAGCCGCCCGACATCGACGTTGATTTCGAACACGAGCGGCGCGAGGAAGTGATCCAGTACATTTACGCGCGCTATGGCCGCGACCGCGCCGGGATCGCGGCGACCGTGATCAGTTACCGGGCGCGATCGGCGGTGCGCGATGTCGGCCGGGCAATGGGGTTGTCGGAAGATACGGTCGCGGCGCTGGCCGGTATGGTTTGGGGAACAAGATCGGGCGGAGTTTTACCGGACGCGCATATCCGCGAAGCGGGCCTTGATCCTCGCGATCCGTTGCTCGCGACTGTGATCGAGCTGACGTTTGAGCTCATGGGGTTTCCGCGGCATCTATCTCAGCACGTCGGGGGCTTCGTGTTGACCCGCGGTTTGTTGGTCGACATCGTGCCGGTTGGCAATGCAGCGATGGCGGATTGCACATTCATCGAGTGGGACAAGGACGATATCGCGGCGCTCGGGCTGTTGAAGATCGACGTTCTGGCGCTCGGTATGCTGACGTGTATTCGCAAGGCCTTCGAGCTTTTGGAGACGCATCACGATCTGCCGATGACGCTAGCGAAAGTTCCGCGCGACGATCCAGCTGTCTACGACATGCTGTGCCGGGCCGATTCGCTCGGCGTGTTTCAAGTCGAGAGCCGGGCGCAGATGAACATGCTGCCGCGATTGCGCCCGCGCGTGTTCTACGATCTCGTGATCGAGGTCGCGATCGTGCGGCCGGGGCCGATCCAGGGGGACATGGTGCATCCCTATTTGCGGCGGCGATCGGGATTGGAGCCCGAGACCTATCCAGCGCCGGCGCCCGAGTTTGGCCCTCCAGACGAACTGCGTCAGATCCTCGAAAAAACGCGCGGGGTGCCGCTTTTCCAAGAGCAGGCGATGCGGATCGCGATGGATGCGGCTAAATTTTCCGACAGTGAGGTCAACGAACTGCGCAAGGCGATGGCGACGTTCCGGCGGCGCGGCACGATCGGGCTGCTCGA
>JANOCZ010000135.1:0-2323 GCA_031412455.1 Hyphomicrobium sp.
GCGAGCGCGTTGACGGGAACCAAAGCGCGGCCTTCGTCGTCCTCGCTGGCGTCCTCGGTCTCTTCCTTTTCCTCGCCCTCTTCGGTCTCGACGACGTTGATGCCCATGTCGGACAGCATCGCGTAAATGTCTTCGATCTGGTCGGACGAAACTTCTTCCGACGGCAGCACGGCATTCAACTGATCGAGCGTCACATAGCCTTTGGCCTTGGCCGACTTGAGAAGCTTTTTAACTGCCTGATCCGAGAGATCGAGGAGGGGACTATCGCGTTCGGGCGCATCGGCCACCGCTTGATCCTTGTCCTCTGTCTTCTGCGTTGCCGGCTGTGCGCGTGCCATCCGCTGTCCTTGCTGTGAGATATCTACCCTTGCGCGATAGACACCGATTTTAACTCTAGGCCCGATCGGCCTCAATTTGAGAGCCTTGGGCTCTTAGTGATTCGCGTTACTTTTCAGCTGGCACGCTCGACGATGAGGCCGCCACCTAAAGAGCCATCCAAGCTTCCGCTATCACCATGGAGGTCGAGCGCATCTAATCGTGCGATCTCACTCTTGATGTCATGTAACCGCGCCCAGGAGTCCTCCGAGCGGTCCCGGTACCAAGCCTCCTCGGCGCTTTTAAGCGCGAGCATAAGAGATCCCTCGCGCTGTTGAAGCGCGAAAATATGGTGCCAGGCTGCTGCGACTTCGGCGGCGGAAGCATTCTGTTCGGCGAAACGGTCGCTGGCGTGCGTAACCGTTCTCGCGACGAGGTCCACCACCTTTGCAACTCCGGATTTTGTCAATTGGGTGTGTAGGCAAGCCGTGTCAAGTGAATTCGTCCGCGCATGGACCGCCAAAATCTCATCCCGTAACGCCGCCAGTGGCCGCGACGAAAATATTAATTCCGCAAGTGCCTCTGAATAATCGTCAATCAGGTACGGATGGTTAATAACCGTTTTGAGTATTAGGGCTTCCCGCTGGGGTATCGGCTGAGCCAGCGACGACAATTCCGGGCTCGCGGTAACCGGGACCGCCAATCCAGGCCGCACCGGCGGCCAACGCCGTTCTGGACGCCCCTGGAGCCTCGCTCGATCCCGGTCCTTCCAATCCCCCGCCAAAACCGGACGGGCGTAGGAGGTGCCATTCTGAGGCTTTGAAGGGCCACGGGGATAACTCGGCGTCGGCGCCCTGAAAGACCCCGTATCTTTACCAAAAGATTTGCGCCCGAAGGCGTAAAGCCGGTCGCGCAATTCGCGTTCGTAATGGTTGCGAACCGTCGGATCGAGAATCGTTGCCGCTAGCGCTCTGAGCCGTGTCTCCAGCGAGGCGCGCTGTTCGGGCGTCGCGGTCGGCCCGGCCTGGAGCTCGCGATCCCACAGCATATCGATCAGCGGCCGCGTCCGGGATAAAACTTCGCCCATCGCTGACGGTCCCTGCTGGCGAATGAGATCGTCTGGATCGATTCCATCGGGCAGAAAAGCAAACGAAACACTCATGCCGGGCCGCAAATGCGGCAGCACAGTATCGACCGCGCGGAAGGCAGCTTTTTTGCCCGCCCCGTCGCCGTCGAAACACAGCACGGGCTCAGGCACGATCCGCCACATCAGTTTGACCTGATTTTCGGTCAACGCGGTGCCGAGCGGCGCGACGGCTTCGCCAAATCCGCCCTCGGTCAGTGCCACGACATCCATGTAGCCTTCGACCGCGATGATCCGGCTGCGGTCATGAGCCAGCGGCCGGGCCCGCGCCGCGTTGAACAGCACGTTGCCTTTGTGAAACAGCGGCGTCTCGGGCGAGTTCAGATATTTCGCCGGTGCATCTTTGTCGAGCGCGCGCCCGCCGAATGCGATCACGCGGCCCTTCAAGTCCTGAATGGGGAACATAACCCGATTGCGGAAACGATCGTAGGGTTCGGGAATATCATCGCCCGCAATCAGCATTCCCGACGCGACCATATCGCCGGTCGAGAACCCCTGTGCTTTGAGATGCTCGCGCATCGCCGAGCGAGAGTTGGGCGCAAAGCCCATGCGGAACGCGGCGACGGTCTGGGCGGCAATCCCGCGCTTCTCGATATAGCGGCGCGCCTACTGCCCGGCGTTGATGCTAAGCTCTTTTCAAAAAATACCGCCGACGCTTCGAGCAGCCGGTAGAGCCGGTCGCGCTGATCCTCCTGCTCGACATCGCGCTCACTGGACGCGGGCAGAAGCACGCCTGCCTCGCTGGCAAGCCGTTCGACCGCCTCGGGAAATTCGAGGCCTTCGGTCTTCATGACGAACGTAAAAATATCGCCGTGCTCACCTGACGCGAAGCAGTGATAAAACCCCTTCTGGTCGTTGACAAAA
>JANOCZ010000136.1:0-1965 GCA_031412455.1 Hyphomicrobium sp.
CGAGTGCACGCTTTTGATCCGGCCGATTATCGGCGCGCAGCAATTCGCCGGTTTTTCCCTTTGCCGTCTGAATATCCTTGATGATCGCCTCGAGCTTGGGCATGTACTGCATATCGATCTTGGCAAGGGTTGCGTCCTGCGCCTGCACCAGCATGGCAAACAGCGCGGCGTGCATGGCGAAATATCTACGCGACGAATTCATGTTGTCGCCAGTTGCAGCGATCAGCCGCGCAAGCTGTCCGTCGATCAATCGCGCCGCGTTGAACACGGCGACGAGCCGGACCAGATCGCCAGAGAGCACGCTGTCTAAAATCAGATCCAGTTGTTCGGGCGCGAGTTCGACCCCCTGTGCCTTGAGGGCTGTTGAAATCTCGCCCTTCGCCGCCGCGATCTGTGCCCGGTTTGCGTCGATCCGCTTGTTGTTTCCAGCGATGCCCGCCTCGAGGGACGCGACCGTATCGGTGAGAATTCCAGCGAGCGTCGCGTCCGTCGGCGCGATGAGTTGTTTCTCTTTCAGTTTCGCCGTCTGATCTTCGAGCTCGCGAATGTTTTTGCGCAAAGCCTCGACTTTTTTCTGCACATCAACGACCGGCACGTCGGTCACGATACCGAGCGCGCTATCAAGGAGATTGCGAACCTTGGTGTTGCGGTCCTCGCGCGTTTCCGTCCACAGCCGCGGCAGAAAAAAGTCCTCGCGGCTCGGCAGCTTCGCTGAACCCGACCGCGTCTCGGCCGTGTCTTGCAGAATCGCATCGACCGCCGCCATCAACTTTTTGGCCTGTTCATAACCGGCGTCGCCGGCGCGCGGATCGGCGGGAATGGCCGCATCGCCCGGAGCCGCCGAACCGCCGTTGCCCGGTGTCTCCCCTGAAGGCGCAGCGTTGATCGTCGAACCGGGGGCAGCCGTTTCACCTTGTGCAACTTGCGTCGGCCGCGTGCGCAAAAGTTCGCCGATACGGTCTCGGTTGGCGGTCTGTGCGATGCACGGGCTGGCGGACACAACGAGCAGCAGGCCAAACGCCGGCGCACCTAAGCGGCGCACTTGAGATTCACGAAAATCCACGGCACGCGAAAAAATCGGCATGGTGTCCTCCACGCCGCGCAAAAGCCATCAAAATTCCGGCAAATCCGTGGTCGGCACTCAGCCAGGCGCGGTATCTGCAACCGCGTTTTGCGACTGCGGAGCCGGCGAGCGAGAGCGACGAACACTCAGCCAATCAGCCACGGCTGACCAGATAGCGTCGATCATCCGTTGACCCGTTTTGCCGCCGCAACGATCGCCTCGCGGAACGCACGGTCGATCCGCCGGGCGTCATCGAGCGCCAGCATCTGCGGATAGGGTGCTGGCTGTTTTCCGACCGCCGCTCCCGGACGAACCTCGGCCACCCCGCTCTCGAACACCGCATACAGCAGCAACCTTTTGGGCCCAACGACGAGCGCCGCAAACGGCTGCGGAAAAGCAATCTCGATGATTGAATCGCGCGCCTCGTAGCGCACCCCGGGAAGCGCCGCAGCGATCTCGCGCAAGATCAGCTCGGCAAGCGGGCGCAAGCCTTTGGCCCCAGCCAACACGTCTGTGAGCCCGCCTGGAAACCCGGCCGCGCGCGCCAGGGCATCTCGATCGGTGCGCGGCGACGCAACCTCCGCGTCACGGGACGGCGGTCGCACGACTGCTGGCGGGGCGACGATCTTTAAGCGAACGGGCGGCGGCAGCGTCGTGGGCAACGGTGGCGGCACCCGAGCGTCTCCGAAAATCAGACGGCCGCCGTTGTGATGGATCCGCTCGATCCAAGACGCATTCGAAAACGTGAAGCCTTCGAGCCGCAGCCAATCGATGATTTGATTGCGCTCGCGAATGCCAGACTGCGTGATGGCCGTCAGCCAACCGTCGAGCGACCGGCCCGTATCAGCCTCGAGCCCGTCGATGAACTCCCGCTCCCGCTCCCCGTAGTCGATGGCCATCGT
>JANOCZ010000137.1:0-3857 GCA_031412455.1 Hyphomicrobium sp.
GTCGCCGATTGGAAAAAAACCGGCCAGACGATCGTGTGACGGGGCGCAAATTAACGCAGCTGGATGACTGCGCCGCGATATCTGCGCCGTTTACGATCCCGCTCGCGTAGCCAATCCGATTAACCCAAAAATATTTCGCGAAAACTTTTCCCCTCCCCTCCGGGCCCATGGCACACTGACAGTTCGGGCAATTCCGCTCGCTATGTTGCAGTTGGTTAAGGACACGAAGGCGAAGTGACACTGAAAATTATCACCACCGCCCTGCTCACCCGCTTTGCCAAAATGGTCGGCGAAGCGAACGCGTTGACGCGCGCCGAGGACCAGCAACCCTACCTGCACGAATGGCGCGATCGCTACATTGGCAAGACCCCGGTCGTGCTGCGCCCTGGCTCGACCGATGAAGTCTCCCGCATTCTGGCACTCGCCAACGAACACAGCATCGGCGTCGTCCCACAAGGCGGTAATACCGGCCTCGTCGGCGGTCAGATACCCTCGATCGAGGGCAATGAAATTGTCCTGTCGCTGTCCCGCCTGAACAAAATTCGCAAGCTCGATGCAGGCGGCGGGACAATGATTGTCGATGGAGGAGTGACGCTCGCGGCAGTCCAAGCCGCCGCCACAAATGCCGGCCGCCTGTTTCCACTCAGCCTCGCCTCGGAAGGAACCGCGCAGATCGGTGGACTGCTTGCAACGAACGCTGGCGGCACGGCTGTTCTGGCCCACGGCAGCGCCCGCAACTTGTGTCTGGGCCTCGAAGCCGTGTTCGCCGACGGCCGCATCTGGAACGGCCTGCGCACTCTGAAAAAGGACAACACAGGCTATGATTTGCGCGATCTGCTGATCGGCTCGGAAGGCACGCTGGGCATCATCACGGCCGCCGTTTTGCGTACCGTTCCTCGACCGTTGGAATCCGCGACTGCCATTATTGCGCTGAAAAGTCCTGAAGCGGTGCGCGATCTTTTTCAGCTTGCTGAAACAGCAGCGGGCCCGTCGCTAACGGCATTTGAATTCTGGTCGCGTCGGCCGATGGAATTTGCGCTGACCCACATTCCAAAGACGCGCGATCCGTTTCGTGAGCCACACGCATGGTACGCGCTGCTCGAAATCTCGGCGAACGACGCCAAGGGGCAATCGGCAGTGTGCCTGGAAACGGTGTTGGCAACAGCGCTAGAGCACACCGTGATCGTAGATGCAGCCCTCGCTGCAACGACCCAACAAGCACAAGACTTCTGGCGTCTGCGCGAAAGCATGTCGGAGGCGCAAAAAGGCGAGGGCGGCAGCATCAAACACGACATCTCCGTGCCGATCGCCCTCATTCCAGAATTTCTGACCCGTGCCGCAACTGTGGTCGAGAATGTGTGCCCAGGCGCGCGCCCTGTCCCATTCGGCCACTTCGGCGACGGCAACCTCCACTACAATGTTTCGCAGCCGGTCGGCATGGACAAAGCCGCCTTCGTAGAACTTTGGGGGCCAATGTCCGCTGCCATCCACGACCTCGTCTCGGAGATGGACGGCTCGATCTCAGCCGAGCACGGCATCGGCCAAATGAAACGCGACGCGCTAGTGCGCTACAAATCCGCCATCGAGCTCGACATGATGCGCGCCATCAAAAAAGCGTTCGACCCAAACGGCATTTTGAACCCGGGAAAGGTGCTGTGACCTAGGTAATGCGGTCTGCCACAACTTCGCATTAAGGATTCGTTAAGACCTTCGACGCGACTGTTGCACGACTGATTTGAGGCGCATTTCTTGACCGAAACGATCGACGACATCCTGACCGGAGACGCGGAATTGCCGCTGGGCGATGACCTGCGCGAAGCCGTGACCGGTTGGCTGCGTCATCTCTCGCACGAACGCGGCCAGAGCATCGCGACGCAAACGGCCTACGAACGCGATCTACGTCAGTTCCTGGGCTTCATGAAAGCGCATCTAGGTCATCCACCTTGCCTGGGCGATTTAGCCCGCTTGGATGCCAAAACGATTCGCGCGTTTCTCGCCAAACGCCGCAAGGCTGGCGCCGTATCGCGCTCACTGTCGCGCACGTTATCGGCTTTGCGCATGTTCTTTCGCTGGATGGAGCGCGAGGACACGTTGAAGAATCGCAGCGTGCTGCAAATCGCGCTTCCAAAAATTCCTCACTCTGTGCCCAAGCCGCTGAACGTCGAATCAGCAGCAGCAGTCGTCGCGCGAAGTGATGACCCAAGTTGGATCGCCGCCCGCGACACGGCCGTCATGATGCTGCTCTACGGCTGCGGCTTGCGCATCAGCGAAGCCCTGAGCTTGACGCCGAAATCCGCCCCCCTCAACGGTCGCGACGTGATGCACATCACGGGCAAAGGCGGCAAAGAGCGCATCGTTCCGGCGCTCGCGATCGTCTCTTCAGCGATCAATCGCTACATGAAATTGTGTCCCTATACGCTGCCCGCAGACGCCCCACTGTTCGTTGGCGCGCGCGGCGGGCCGTTGTCACCGCGGCTGATTCAGTTAGCGATGGAAAAAATGCGCGGCGAGCTCGGGCTTCCCGACACCGCGACACCGCACGCGCTGCGCCACTCGTTCGCGACCCTCTTGCTTTCAGCTGGGGCCGACCTGCGGCAGATCCAGGAATTGCTCGGCCACGCGTCACTATCGACGACCCAGATCTACACCGAAGTCGATCGCGACCGCCTGCTCAAAGTCTACGACAACGCCCATCCGCGATCGGGGCCACAATGATGAGTACGATCCATCAAATGCAAAAGAGAACGTTGATGAGCCAAGCTCGCTTGCTGTCAGCTATCGCTGCAGCACTGATCGCCGTCGCATCGACCAGTATCGGCACGCATGCCGAGCCGGCAGCACCAGAGCAATGCGGTGGCCGGGATATACTGGCCGAGTTGCAAACGAGCGAACCCGCGATTTACACCGCCATCATGGACGAAGCCGCAAAGCTCGAGAACGCCAAGGCTATTCTGTGGAAGGTCGAGAAAGCGGGCGTCGCCCCGTCCCACCTGTTCGGCACGATTCACATGGCCGACACGCGCGTCACGAAACTCTCCAAGACCACACAAAAAGCGTTCGACCAATCGTCGACGATCGCGCTCGAACTCGTCGGTGCGTCTGAAGCCGGCATGATGGCAGCGGTCGCGAAAGTGCCGGAACTCTTGGCCTACAATGACGGCACGACGCTGTCTGGCCAGCTGACCGCCGATGAATTTGCGAAGGTGCAAAAGCTGATTGTCAAATCAGGCCTTCCCGCCGAAACAGCGCCGGTTTTAAAGCCGTGGCTCATCAGCATGATGCTGGCGATTTCCGATTGCAATCGCAGCCAGACCGCCGCTGGTATGAAGGCGCTCGACGATCAGCTCGAGGCGGCAGCGAAGGCGCGGGGCGCGACCGTGATTGGCCTCGAGACGGCCGAGAGCCAGTTGAAAGCGATGGCCAGCGTTCCCAACGACAAGCAAATCTTGATGCTCAAATCGAGCCTCGCTTATGCCGACCGCACCGACGATATGATCGAAACCCTGGTCCAGCTCTACCTGCAACGCAAACTCGGCGCGACGATGCCGTTTGAAAAAGCGCTGGCGGCGAAGTCGGGCGTGCCCGCATCCGCATTCGATGAGTTTATCCGCATCCTGCTCACCGAGCGCAACGCCCGGATGCGTGATGCAGCCACGCCTCTGCTGGACAAAGGCGGCGCTTTCATCGCCGTCGGCGCGTTGCATCTGTCGGGCAACGACGGCTTGGTTACGCTGTTTCGCGACAAAGGCTTCACAGTGACTGCCGTGGAGTAACGCAACGCATCACATTCGCGCGTCACATATGGATGGCGCGCTTCGCGACTGCCATTGCGGCTTCCTTGACGGCTTCGGTCAATG
>JANOCZ010000138.1:0-1739 GCA_031412455.1 Hyphomicrobium sp.
ACCCGAAGTCGTTCCCGCGCCGGCCAAGGCAATCGCGCCAGAGGCTCCGGTCAAGTCCGCGCCGCCATCTGCTGCCCAAACGGCGCCGGCACCAACTCCAACTCCCGTGCCAGCTCCAGCACCTAAGAGTGTGACTGCGCCTCCGCCGCCGCCTCCAGCAGCAGTCGCGCCGCAAAAATCAACTGATCCGAGCGCACCGTTTGGGGCTAACCGCAAACAGCCCGTCGTCGGACCGGCGAATATTCCGTTTGCGCCTACCGTCAGAAATCTCGAAGAGGCCAAGAGCGGCCGCACGGAGAAGGTTGAGGCCGGGGGGAATCGAACGGTCATCAAGGAGGTCGACAAGCGGGTCATCGTCAAACAAGGCGATAGGGTCGTCATTCAAAAAGACGAGGCCGCGCAGTTGCAGCGTGTGGAGCCCGGTGCCGTCGTCACTCGTGGCAGGCTTGGGAATAACGTCGCCGTCGTCGAACGCCCAGGCAACGTTCAGATCGTAACCGAGACCGATCGGAGCGGGCAGCTTATCCGGCGCTTCCGCCGGGATAGCGGCGGCCAAGAAACTGCAATCATCGACAACCGGCGGCGCAAGAGTAACTTCGGCCGCAACCTTGCAATCGGCGTCGGTGTCGGCGCGGGGCTGGTCGCGGGCGCTGCGATTTTGAACTCGGTTGTCAATGTGCCAGCGCCCGTGATCAACGTGCCGCGCGATAAGTACATCGTGCGCTACGAGGATGCGAGCGAGGACGATGTCTACGAAGCGCTCAACGCGCCCCCGATCGGCAATGATGACCGCCGGTATACGCTGGATCAGGTTCGCGCGACGCCGCATTTGCGCGATCGCATGCGTCGCGTCGATCTCGACGACATCAACTTCGAGTTTGGCTCGTGGGAAGTCGATCCGTCTGAGTACCACAAGCTCAAGCGCATCGCGCGCGCGATGCTGCGGGTCATCGATCGGAACCCGAACGAGGTGTTTATGATCGAAGGCTACACGGATGCCGTCGGATCTGTCGTCGATAACCTGACGCTGTCGGATCGCCGCGCCGAGTCTGTGTCGGTGATCCTGTCGGAGCGGTTCGATGTGCCGTTCGAAAATCTCACAACGCAGGGCTATGGCGAGGAATATTTGAAAGTACGAACCGACGGTCCCGAACGCGCTAATCGCCGGGTGGCCGCACGGCGAATTACGCCGCTCCTGTCACAGCAGCGGTCGGCCGCCCCGCCGCCGGCTCCGCGCCGGTATGAGGACGATGATCGTGAAGAGCGGCCACGGTGGCGGCGGTGGCAGCGGGATCGCAATGGCGATCGCTATCGCGAGGGTGATCGCTACCGGGATGGTGATCGCTACCGCGATCGCTACTGAAGCAAAATTAATGGCGCGTTGGGCAACCGGCGCGCCATTTTCTTTCAGTGCCTAGATCCAATTCTTTTAGCTCTGCGGGCCGAGCTGGAATGACTTGGTCCACGTGCCGCCGTCGGTGTCTTTGAAGGTGACTTCAAAGGAGTCCGACCCGCCGCGCTTGAAATCAAATTCGATCATCGGGTTCTGCGACAGCGCGATCGAGCCTTCGGAGGTGAAGACGACATCCGCGCCCTGGCGCAGCGTGATTTCCGAGATCATTTTCATCGGCGTATAGAGCAGAGTTTGCTGATCCATCACCATGCCTGTGTGATTGGGATGGTTGAGATCAATCTTGGCGCGGGCGAGGACCGTCGATGCGGCGGTTTCAGCTTTAACT
>JANOCZ010000139.1:0-1802 GCA_031412455.1 Hyphomicrobium sp.
CACTAGACCCACACCGGGCATTCACGCTGCGACATTGCTACGGATTGGGATCGCTCATCTCCACCGCAAGTTATCCCGCGTCAACTGATCGATGGTTCGGCATCCCATCAGCTTCATATCTCGCTCGATTTCAGCTCGAAGATTTGCAAGCGCTTTCTCGACGCCGGCTTGACCTGCTGCGGCTAAGGCATAAAGATAAAATCTGCCTCCGGAGCATGCTTTTGCACCGACGGACAGGGCCTTCAACACGTGCGTGCCGCGCGTGATGCCGCCGTCGCAAATCACGTCGATTCTATCGCCGACAGCATCGACGATTTCGGCCAATTGATCGAATGGGCTTCTCGAACCGTCGAGCTGACGTCCGCCATGATTCGACACCATTATGGCAGTCGCGCCGATGTCGACCGCACGCTTGGCGTCCGCTATGCTCATAATGCCCTTCAGGCAGAACTGCTTGCCCCATTTTTTGCGAACGTCCTCAGCGTCCTGCCAATTCATCGACTGGTCGAGCATCGTGTTGAAATACTCGCTCACGGACACGGCAATCTTCGAACCTTCCTTCACGTAGTCCTTCAGTTGAGGAAGTTCGAACGCATCGTGCGCGAAATAATTCATCGCCCATCTCGGGTGCAGGGCGAAGCTAATCAAGCTTTCGAGGGTCAAGCGTGGCGGCGACGTGAAGCCGGTCCGCAAGTCGCGCTCGCGATTTCCTCCGGTAATGGTATCGACAGTCAGTGCAAGGACATCGAAATCTGCAGCGACGCAGCGATCGATCATGCTGTTCGTGAGGCCTTTGTCCTTGTGAAAGTACAATTGGAATAGTTTGGGCGAACGGATCGTCGAGCCAATTTCCTCGATGCTGATCGTACCCAACGACGAAATGCCGAACATGGTGCCGTACTTTTCGGCGGCCCTGGCGACTGCTCTTTCGCCGTCATGATGGAACAAACGCTGAAGTGCCGTTGGCGCGCAGAACAAGGGCATATCCAGTGTCTGTCCCATGACTGTTGTCGCTAGGTCGACGCTTTCGACCCCCGCGAGAACGTTGGGTACAAGATCGCACTGCTCGTAGGCTTCCGTATTTCGTCGATAAGTCACTTCATCGTCTGCTGCACCATCGATGTAATGAAAGATGGCGCTCGGCAATCTCTTCTTCGCCAAAGTACGAAAATCCATGGTGTTATGGCATTGGTTTATATTCACGCGACTCTCCTGCTCGGTACGATGATAGGCGCTTGAAGCGATTTCACGAAGTAAGGTTGAGAGACTTGGCGTGCGCAAATATCTCGGCAAGGACGCCAACTGCGGGTCAATTGCTGTCGTGTCGCTTCGTCTTCGGTGTTGACGCAAACGCCGATGCCGGCGGCCGCTGCAAGATGCGCCAACGCGAGCATCGCCGGCCCGGCACCGAGCAACAGAAGGCGCAGCCCTGAACCATAAACACTCTTGAGCCGATTGCCATCGCGCGCGCTTCGATCCGCCGGCAACGTCGAAGGTAAAATCCTGACGGCACTCGATCCGGTCGTGAGATCCGTTTCGAGCGCAAATGGCCGGCCGCGCGAATCTTGGTCGGGGCGAACCCTTGCCGTAGCGCACCAGTCTCGGCTGACCAGCGAGGACGACCGCCTGAGCTTCGAGCGCTACAGCCTGCTCTAGACACCCGCCCGACAGATAGCCTTCGTATGCGCCGAGCTCGCTGACGGCCATTTGCGCGCCGGGCTGGCGCGGCGCGGCGCCTTCGACGCCGATGAGTGAGACGAGCGCAGTGCGCTTGCCTGCAGCCTGCCATAGCGCGAGCTGCG
>JANOCZ010000140.1:0-10265 GCA_031412455.1 Hyphomicrobium sp.
GGCTCGCCGATCAGCACCGGATTGTTCTTCGTCCGCCGCGAGAGCACTTGAATGGTGCGCCGGATTTCTTCGTCGCGACCGATGACCGGATCGAGTTTCCCCGCCGCCGCAGCTTCCGTCAGATCGCGCGCATAGCGTTTAAGCGCATCGTAAGCTTGCTCCGCCGACGCGCTGTCAGCCGTCCGGCCTTTGCGAATGTCGTTGATCGCTGTATTCAATTTAGCCGCAGTGACGCCCGCGTCGCTCAATGCCCGGCCAGCATCGGTCGATGCGTCGGCGGCAATGGCGAGCAACAGCCGCTCGGCAGTCACGAATTTATCTGAGGCTTTGTCGGCGGCCTTTTCGGCAG
The DNA here is from genome assembly GCA_031412455.1 of Hyphomicrobium sp. Classification (GTDB taxonomy): domain Bacteria; phylum Pseudomonadota; class Alphaproteobacteria; order Rhizobiales; family Hyphomicrobiaceae; genus Hyphomicrobium_B. The sequence goes on from JANOCZ010000140.1 coordinate 350, forward strand.
CTTCAAAAATTCGCGCGGTTTCAGGCGCAAGATAAACCTGTCCGCTGCCACCCGAAACTTTTGGCCGCTTTGCGAGCGACCGCTCGACCGCGGACAATGCGGCTTTTGCATCCCCGCCGGCCTTCTGGATCAAACCCGCGGCCAACCCCTCGGGATCGTCGAGCAAAACTTTGAGCACATGGTCTGGCACAAATTGCTGATGGTTCTCGCGCAGCGCCAATGACTGAGCTGCTTGAACGAAACCTCGGGCGCGGTCCGTATACCGTTCGAAATTCATGATCGCCGTCCTCCGCTCGCGTCGTCGGCCACCCTGACGGCGTGAACCGAAAACCGAATTTAATCGAGCCCACGCAAAATAAAAACGATTCTGCGCGGGGCCCACCCTCTAGCGAGCGGTGAGATCTCGATCCCGAATGCGATATAGTGCGGACATCATCGAACAAAAGAGGCGTCTACCCCGTTTGTCCTATAAAGTCGCAGCGCCGTGGTGTTTCCGGTTCGCTCGCGTCATGGGGCTCGGCCGCTACCCGGTTAAAAGCATGTCGTCTGCACGTTGCAAACGGCACCGCATCGGTTCGACCCCGCAAAGCGCAGCACCGCAATGACCGTTGATCCGCGCTCAGCGGGACGCAATCTGCAGCCGCCTAACTGATGCGAATCCGGCTTACCATTCGCCGTCTATGCGGTGGCCAAATTGGCCGCATCTAATTCCGGGATGAACTGAACCTCACTCCTGGTCGTCAGACGCGGGCACCTTGGGCGCAACGGGCACCGCGGTCTCGCTATCATCGCGACGCGGACGCCGCACCGGACGCCGCAAGAACGCCGGCTGTTCTGCCTCCGGTGCCGCAGCGACCGGGAGAGGCTGAGAGGGCGGAACAGGGGCCGCTGGTGCAACAGCAGGCTGAGCAGCAAAGCCCGGAGCCGACGGCTGACGATCACCCCCAAACGTATTGGCGAAGCGCTCGCGGCGGCGCTGGCCATTCGAGCCACCGTTCCCGTTCCCGTTGAAATTTCTTTCCTGAGATTCGCCACCACCCTGGCTGGCTGAACTACCCTGGTCGGGGAATCCCGGCTGTCCGCGATCGTCGCGTGGCTCGCCGCCAAAGCCGTTGCGATCGCCATTTCGGTCCGGGCGATTTTCGTGACGCATTCCCGACTGCTCGCGCGGCCCCTGATCGTTGCGGTTGAAACCACGATCGTTGTTGTTGCGATCGTTGTTCCGATCGAACCGGTTACCGTCGCGATCTTGACGCGGCTGATTGTGCTGCGGCCGGTGATCGCGCTGATTGTCGTGCCGCGGCTGGCGGTTGTCGTAACGTTGCCCCTCGCCGCGTTGACCGTCACCACGTTGCCCGTCGCCGCGCTGACTATCGCGAGGGCCGTCATAGGGCCGCTGCTGGTGCGAGCCGTTGCTCTGCTGCCCCTGACCCGAATGCTGATTTTGGAGGTTGGGCGCGTGACCCTCGTTCTGCGATGCATTCGGCTGAACGTTGCCCGTTGCTTCATCGACCTCTTCGTCGGTGAAGTCTTCGCCGTCCATCGGATCTTGGGCGTTGAACGTTTGCGCGCGCGGAAGGCCCTGAGTGAACTCGCCACCCTGGCTCATCTGCTGTTCGCGATAAGTCAGAATAATCCGATTGTAGTGCTCGGCATGCTGCAGATAATTTTCAGCGAGCACGCGATCGCCAGACGACAACGCGTCTCGCGCCAACGAGATGTACTTTTCCGCGACGTGCGAGGGCGTGCCCCGCACTTTCACATCGGGACCCGTGCTCTCAAAGCTTCGCGTAAGCGGATTCTGCGACTTCCGATTGTTATTACTGTTGTTGTTGTTATTCGGAGCGTTGTTGTGACGGCCGCGGCCGCGACGATTTTGCTGTCCTTGCCTCATGGGCTCCCGTTCGCGTTGGTTGCATTCTTATTTTCAAAATCCGTCTCGTTTCGGACGAATATCGATCGCAGCGCTCATCATCCCGGCTCAGCATGAGCTTCGCATCTAAATGCGGCTTCAACTGAGCCAACCCAGCGTGACTGCAACGCCGGCATGATTTCCGTGTGCCCCCGCACTGCGGCCCGATTTCTGATCCCGACTGCAGAAATCGAATAGTTGCGTGAAACGCTAGACCGCCACGGAAATCCGATTTAGCGAACTGCTACTCACGTGCCCACCGACATTGCCAGCGATAACGGCCGCGTATCTCGCAGTGTAATTTGGGACCCGAGCATCACGAAGAGACAACGTCTTCGACCCGTGGTTTAGCTGGCCCCTTAAAAAATATGTTGCAGACATAATATCGCGAAAACCATCCGACGCCAACTCATTTTAATTGTGAGCTTGGTGATGTACCACCAATGCAACAGCCCTGATATGCGCGCCTAAGTCCATGCTGCGGTGCATTACCGTCGAAGATCCGGAGAATACCCGCTCGACCTCCTCAGACTGCCCGGCCCCGACTTCCAAAAAAACCGGCGTGGGGCGGCGCAAAGCGCTGACTTGTCTGTATATTTCCCGATAACCGTCGAGTCCGTCACAGCCGCCATTTAAGGAGATTTGGGGATCCCACAGCCGCACGTCAAGTTCGAGTTCTGAAATTTTTGACGTCGGGATATAGGGCGGATTAGCGACGAGCATATCGAAAGGACTAACAATTTTTTCGATCCCGCTCGATTGAACGAGGGTTAATCGCTCATGCACCCCCAACGACCCGGCATTGGCGCGGGCGACAGCCAATGCCGCCGCTGAAACGTCCGTGCCAATTCCCAGCGCTGAGGGGAGCTCGCAAAGCAATGTTGCGATGATCGCCCCCGAGCCCACACCGACATCGACGATCGTCAATGGGCGCTGCAGGCGAACATCTGCTTTGATGGTCGAGAGCACGAGATCGACGAGGCACTCAGTGTCGGGCCGCGGCACAAGTACGTCGGGCGTCACCAAAAACCGGCGGCCGTAGAATTCGCAATAGCCAAGGATGCGCGAAACGGGCTCACGTTTGAGACGACGGCTGATGGCGGCGTTGAGCTCGAACGCTTGTTCGCCAACGCGACGGTCGCCGTGACCCAAAAGCGCTGCAGCATCGAGGTGCAATATTCCCTGCAACAGATATCGCGCATCGACGGGCGCGGACTCAATCCCAGCCTGCTTGAAGATGCGCGTCATCACGAGCTGCGCCTCGCGCAACGTTTGGTCCGCGTCGACCGATGGTAAGTCTGTTGCGCCCGCAGCCGGCATCACGCCGCGCTCATCTCTGTGAGAAGCCCCGCCTGATGATCGCTGATGAGCGCATCGATCAATTGATCGAGCGCGTTACCGGTCAGCACTTCCTCCAGGTTATACAAGGTCAGATTGATCCGGTGGTCAGTCACGCGGCCCTGCGGAAAATTGTATGTTCGAATGCGTTGCGATCGATCTCCGCTTCCGACCTGCGTTTTGCGCGCTTCCGACCGCTCGCTGTCGAGCTTGTTGCGCTCCAACTCGTAGATGCGCGACTTAAGCACCGCCATCGCCAGCCGCCGATTCTGATGCTGCGATTTTTCCGCCGACACGACCATAATGCCCGTCGGCAAGTGCGTCATGCGCACGGCGCTGTCCGTCTTGTTGACGTGCTGACCCCCAGCTCCCCCCGCGCGCATCGTATCGATGCGAATGTCCTCCGGCCGGATATCGATATCGACGTCCTCGGCCTCGGGCAGCACCGCGACAGTCGCAGCCGACGTGTGAATGCGCCCGCCGCTTTCCGTCGCGGGAATCCGCTGAACACGGTGCACGCCGGACTCAAATTTCATCCGCGCGAAAACGCCCTTTCCCGTCACGGAAGCAATAATTTCCCGATACCCGCCAAGGTCGCTTTCCGAAATCGAAATGATCTCTGTCTTCCAGCCTCGGATATCGGCGTAGCGCTGGTACATGCGGAAAAGATCGGCCGCGAACAACGCCGCTTCGTCGCCGCCCGTTCCAGCTCGAACTTCGAGGATCGCACTTTTCTCGTCTGCCGCATCTTTCGGCAGCAGCGCAATGCGAACTTCATACTCGAGCGCTTCGATTTTAGGCGCCAACGCCGCGCGCTCACCATAGGCCATGTCGGCCATTTCCCGGTCGCCGCCCGCGTCGTTGATCATCGCATCGAGATCGGCGACATCGGCCTCGGCTTTACGCAACTCCTGGATCTTCGCCACCAACGGCGAGAGATCGGAAAATTCCTTGTTGAGTTTGGCAAAGACGGCTTGGCTGACGCCATGGTTGAGTTCGTCCTGGATCGCCGTCCAACGCTCGACGACGCGATCTAACTTCTCTTTCGGAACTGAGGTCATAGGCAGGGTTCGTGCGCTTTCTGTGCTCGCGAATTCACAAGCGAGTTGCCAGCTTTTTGCCAGCTATTTCTCAGAGCGCATCTAAACTATTGGCCAGCGTTACGCAATTTATCGCCGCGCCGCCGTCGTGGATCATCGACTTCGATCCACCGCAATCCCTCGCGAACCGGAGCGAATTGGACCTGGAAATATTGCCGCGCCTCCTGCACCATCCGCGAGACTGGCCGCGGCACATGATTGATGGCCGCCTGCAAGACCGACGTATTGAGCAATAGCACCACAACGGCGAGCGGCAGAGACACCGCGTAGAAAGCCCGGTCCGGCCGCTCTCGCGCATGCCTGAGGGCACCAGCCGGCAAACGCTTTGCGCCGGTCGCGAAAGCGGCCCCTGCGACGCGCAAACGCTCCGCCTGCATCCTTGGTGCCGACCGCTCCCGCGCAATTCTGTGCGCGGCATCCGCGTGGTCGGACGGCTGCTCGGAGGGCTCATGCGCATAACTCTGCCGAGCATAAGTCTGTGGAGCGAGCGTTTCTATATCTGGCTGCGGCGAAACCTGCGGCGGGGTAATTTGCGGCAGCAAAGCTCGCGGCACGAGATCCCGCTGTAAGGGCGCTTGGACTACGGCGCTGAGCGCTGACAATACGGGACGCCCGTCAATCCTTGCCAGCGCGGTATAGGCCATGACAATGCGCGCCGTCTCCGGCCAATGCGGCAATAACTCGAAGCGCCCCGATTCAAGTGCCTCGATCACGCCGGTATAAGTGCCAAGATGCGCCGCGAGCTGCCCGCAACTCGCCCCCAACGAGGTCCGCAGATCGAGGAATAGCTGCGCAATTCCAGCGCGGACGTGGTTCGCCTGAGCGAGCGCCAGAGATTGAGAGTGAGAGTGAGATTGTGTGTAAGATTGAGAGTGGGAGTAAGCGTGAGACTGGATCTGAGTATTTGTCCGATCGCGAGCGGGCACAAGCGCCACTGCGGTTTGCAATGCACTCAGACCCACGACTTGATGCGGATGCTCCGCCCCAACGCCCCGACGCATACTCAACTCCGGCAAACGGTACCGGCCCCTCGGCCCCATCCGCATTGTCACCAGAATAAAGTCGTTGTCAAAGACTGATCGCCGTCACCACAATGATCGCGCTAATGATCGATCTCGACGGCTTCGCGTTCAGCAAACTTTTGCAACTGCAATCTCAATTCACTACCAGCGCCTTTTAAGATGTCGTCGACGAACTCGGTAATTTTTTCAACATTGAGTGAAAGGATCATCGCTTTGACCGGGCCGATGGAGGCAGGCGCCATTGACACCGATCTGAGACCCAACCCTATCAACGTCATGGCCTCGAGCGGCCGCCCCGCCATCTCCCCGCAAACGGTCAACGGCACCTTGTGTTTCTTGGCGCTTTTGACCAGCGTCTTGATCGCCCTGAGCGCCGCTGGTGACAACACATCGAAACGGCTCGCAACCCGCGCGTTGGTGCGATCGGCGGCATAAAGAAACTGCATAAGGTCGTTAGAGCCGACAGAAACGAAATCGACATTCGGTAAAAACGTATCTAGCTCAAACAGCAGCGCTGGCACTTCGAGCATGGCCCCGACGAAAATCTTCGACGGCGCAGTGTAGCCGTGCTTTTCGAGGAACGCTGCTTCCTTAGCGATCAACTCCCGGATCCGATCCATTTCGAACGCGGCGCTGACCATGGGGATCATGATCCGCAATTCTCGCGCCGGCCCAGCCTTCATCATCGCGCGCACCTGCAGCCGGAAGAGCTCCGGCCGGTCCAGCGCCATGCGAATAGCCCGCCAGCCCATTGCCGGATTTTCTTCCTTGGGCTGACGCAGATAGGGCAGCACCTTATCGCCGCCGATGTCGAGCGTTCTGAACACGACGGGCTTTTTCCCAGCTTCGCTGAGCACGGCGCGATAGTGCTGCGTTTGCTTGTCGAGGCGCGGGAAACTGTCCGACAGCATGAACTGCAATTCGGTGCGATAGAGGCCAACGCCATCCGCGCCGGATTCGGCCAAATGCGGCATGTCGACGAGCAAGCCGGCATTCATGGCGACTGATATCCGCACGCCGTCCTTGGTAATCGCCGGCCGGTCGCGCAGTGTCTGATAGCGCTTCTGGCGCCGCGCCCGGAACCGCACCTTGTCCGAGTAGGCAGCGATCACGTCGGGAGTCGGCCTCAGATGCACTTCGCCTGTCACCGCATCGACGATGGCCGCATCACCCGCGTTGACGCGATCGGCGACGCCTGTCGCTTGCCCGATTGCAGCGATGCCGAGCGCCTTGGCGACGACAGCCACGTGGCTTTGGCTGGATCCGTCCTCGACAATCAGACCACGCAACTTGGTCCGGTCATAGTCGAGCAGCTCGGCCGGCCCCATCGTCCGGGCGACGAGAATTGTATCTGACGGCATCGAGCTGACGTCATCGGCGCTTGTGATTCGTCCGGCGAGAACCCGCATGAGTCGATCAGACAAATCGTCGAGATCGCGTTGGCGCTCGCGCCAATACGTGTCGTGCTGCCGCAACATTCGCGTGCGCATCGCGTTTTGAACGCGCTCTACGGCAGCTTCGGCCGTCAACCCGCCCTCGACGGCCTCGCGCAGCCGCCGGTGCCAACCTTTATCATGGGCAAACATCCGGTAGGCTTCGAGCACATCCCGATGTTCGCCAGCCGCTGGCAACCTGTCGTGTTTGAACATCTCATCGATGTTCAGCTGCAGCTTATGTAACGCTATATCTAGCCGCTCGATCTCCATTGCCGGATTGTCGGACAGCAGTTGCGTGACGACGATGCGCGGTTCGTGCAGCACGATGTGTCCGAGCGCGATGCCATCCGAAAACGGCTCGCCTGTGATCACCATCGGCTGCGAGCGCGACATCTCGAGTGCCGGCCCAGCGCCAGCCACGGCCCCCGACACGAGGTTTTCGGCGATGACCATGGCCGTGGCCTGCAGAACCTCGACGTCCTCGTCGGAATATTCTTTCGGCGTCCGGTTTTGAATGTCGAGCACACCGAGAATTTGCCCCGAGCGCTCGATCGGCACCGCGAGCAACGAATGATAGACCTCTTCGCCCGTTTCCGGCCGGTACGAGAACGCGGGATGGCTTGAGGCCTCGGGCTCGTTGACAGTAACGCGCAGCTCGGCGCAGCGCCCAACCAACCCCTCCCCGCGATTGAGCCGCGTCTTGTGGACGGATTCGGGATTCAGTCCTTCAGTCGCAAATAGCTCGAGCGAGCCATCCGGCCTTTTGAGATAAATCGAGCACACCTCGGCGACCATGACGCCGGCGATCTGCCGCACGATCCGGTCGAGCTTATCCTGGCCCTCGCTCTCCTCCGACATGATCGCGCGCAGACGGCGCATGATCACCCGTAACGACGTCTCGCCGGGGAGTGGTCTTGGATCTTCGCCGCGTCGCCCTACCATTGCCCTGCCGATTCATGCGCCTATTTGGCAAATCATCCGCTGAAAAGCGGTGCACAGGCGCTGCTCACCCGCTTAGTCGCTGTCAAGTCCGTACGCCGTGTGCAACGATCGCACTGCGAGCTCCGCATAGGCCGCATCGATCAACACGCTTATTTTGATTTCCGACGTCGAAATTGCGTGAATGTTTATACCCTTGTCCGAAAGGGTCTTGAACATGATTGCGGCGACGCCGGCGTGGCTGCGCATTCCAACCCCGATCACCGAAATTTTGACCACATCCGCCGAACTCTTAACGTCGAAATAGCCAATGTCATCCTTGGCTTTTTTCAACACGTCGAGCGCGCGCGGCAACTCGGCCGCCTGGACCGTGAAAGTCATGTCGGTGTGCTGGCCGTCCGGCGTCACGTTTTGCACGATCATGTCGACGTTGATGTTGGCATCGGCAAGCGGCCCAAATATCCGCGCGGCAATCCCCGGCTTGTCGGCAACCTTGAGCATCGTGACCTTGGCTTCGTCTTTTGCGTAGGCAATGCCACTGACGACTTGCTGTTCCACTATTTCATCCTCGTCGCAGACTAATGTTCCAATATCTTCGAGATCGGCGATGCTGAAAGCCTTCATGGCCTCTGGCGCGACGAAACTCGACAACACGCGGGTTCGCATCTTGTAGACCATAGCAAGTTCGACCGACCGCGTTTGCAACACTTTTGAGCCGAGCGATGCCATTTCGAGCATCTCTTCATATGAGACTTTCGGCAGACGGCGAGCCTTGGCGACAATGCGCGGGTCGGTCGTGTAGACGCCGTCCACGTCGGTGTAGATGTCGCACACGTCGGCGTTGAGCGCGACGGCTAACGCCACGGCACTCGTATCGGACCCGCCTCGCCCGAGCGTCGCAATGCGATGGGTCCCAGGCTCCAGTCCCTGAAATCCGGTCACGACCGCGACCTCGCCCGCATGGATGCGGCCGCCGATATCATCGCCAGGGATATTCAGGATGCGCGCTGAGCCGTGCGCGGCGCTGGTTTCGATCGGGATCTGCCAGCCTGTCCACGACCGCGACTTGATCCCAGCCGACTGCAAGGCAATCGCCAGCAGCCCGGCCGTGACCTGCTCACCAGTCGCCACGACGGCATCGTATTCGCACGCATCATAAAGGCGTTGGCCAGCGGCGTCCTTGACCCACGCGACGAGCTGATTGGTGACGCCCGACATTGCCGACACGACAACGGCCACGTTGTTCCCGGCCTCGACCTCACGCTTGACGTGCCGGGCCACGTTTTGAATGCGCTCGATGTTGGCGACGGAGGTCCCGCCGAATTTCATGACTATAGTCGCCATCGTCGCCGTTTCCCGCCCGTCTTGCGCCTGTCGGGCCGTCCGAGCCGACAGTCAACGCAGCACCAAATCCATTGAGATTGTTGCTTCTTATCCGCAACAGCCCGGAGCCGCAACTGGCAGCTTCGTCCAGTGCTTGTCGAGCGATCGATTGGCGGGGAAAGCGCTAAAACAGCTGCGGTTCTTGAGTAATCTAAACGCAAAAATGAAGCTGGACACGAAATGTCCAGCTTCAAGGTATTTTTTACTTCGGCTGTTTGGCCAGCCAAGCATTCAGAAATTCAATTTCTTTTTCCTGAGTTGCTATCATCGACTCCGCCAATTTCTTGAGGTCGGCATCTTTGCCGTTCTTCAAAACCTCATTGGCCATATCGACCGCCCCCTTATGATAGGATCATCGCTTTCGCGAAGTCCACGTCAGGATTGCCGGTACTGGCGGCCGGCGGGACCGGGTTTAGGCGGTCTGAACATCGGGCCTAGTTCGACCGACCGCACAAATACAAAAGGCGCAGGCGATGGCGACATTTGAGCCCGGATGAAGTTTGCTGGCCCCAGCGTCGTTGCCAATCACGTCGAATGGCACCAGGGCGTACAAGGCACGCAGTCGTGCCCGATTAACGACTTGGTTTGCAAACTGTTCCGTCGCGCGATATGCCGTTAGGTCCATGGCATGGCCCACTGACTAAAGCAGCAGCTGCACCACCGTGTTGGAAACCAAACATTTGCGATGTGGTCAGCATCGGGGCGACTGCAATTGTCAGCGCCAAACACGCCAACAAGCAGCGCGCGATTTTGAGCTGACTGATCAAGCGTGAGCAAGACCGCTCT
>JANOCZ010000141.1:0-2793 GCA_031412455.1 Hyphomicrobium sp.
CATGATGCTGTACCGCAAGAACAATGAGCAGCTCGACTTCGATTTCGCCAAGGTTACTGAGCAGTCGAAAGACAACCCGGTGTTCTACGTGCAGTACGCGCATGCGCGCTCAGCGTCGGTTTTCCGCAATGCGGCCGAGCAGTTGCCTGGACTCGACTTGTCGCAGAAAGCCCTTGAAAAAGCGGACCTTTCGGTGCTGACGGATACCGGCGAACTTGATCTGGTTAAGCGTCTCGCGGCGTTCCCACGGCTTGTTCAAGAGGCGGCGTCAGCGCACGAGCCGCACCGGGTCGCGTTCTATCTTTACGATCTTGCGAGTGCGCTGCACGGCCAGTGGAGCCGAGGCAATGATTCGCCACATTTGAGATTTATTCAATCAAATGACGGGGTTGCAACTTTGGCACGACTTGCTCTCATTGCCGCTACAAAGACGGTGATAACCTCCGGGCTCAAGGTCCTCGGCGTCGAGGCGCCCGATGCGATGCGCTAGAGTCGTGATTCGAAGGTGGGGATAACGCAAGCCGATTGGCGGCGTTCTGGTTTAAGGGGATTTGACGATGTCGTTGCTGAACGGATTCAATGGTCAGCAGGCTGGTCGGTCAACCGCGCGACCGGCTGATGAGCCCGCGCCGAACGCGCCCGTGCAACTGGCTTGGCCGCAGTCCGCGCCGCCCGCCCAACAACCGAGCCGTTACGGCGTGCAAGCTGGTTACGCCTCGCCTCAGGCACCTCAATATCCGCATTCGCCGCAGCAGGCGGCTCAAGCCGGGGGCTACGATGGGTTGTCAGCCCAGAGCGATCCTTATGCGGCAAATTTCGAGCCGTACGCGCCGGCGCCGCAGCGCCCGCAGCCCGCGCAACAGCCGCAGCAGCAGTATGCGCCCGCACAGCAGGGCAACGCGCAGGGAGCGCCGCAAGCTGCAACGCCTTACGGGGCTTTCAATCAACAAGGTTTTGGCGACGTGAACCGCGGCGCTGATCCCTATGCGCAGCAACGCTATCAACAGCAGCAGGCGCAGCCGCAACAAAATTCATCTCAGTGGGGCCAATCTCAGGCCGCCAACCAGCGCAGCTTGGAAATCGGAAATTATCTCCAGCAGCCGACGTCGCAAGGGCAATCTGCGCATCGCGCCGCGCCAGAACCCCGCTTCCAAGAGCCTGACGCGTCGCAGTGGCCGCAAGCTCAAGGATATGATTTCGGTGATGCGCAGGGTCATCCTGCACAGTCAGCCGCGAATGAAGCCGATCAGGGTTACGTTGAAGAAGACGGCCAGGAGTACGAGGTCGAGGAGCCCAGCCGCAGCCGGCGGTTCATGACAATTGCCGCGGCACTGGCAGGCGCCATCATCGTTGGCGGCGGTGTATCGTACGGGTACAAGTCGTTCCTTGGCGGTGGCGCAACGGACAAGCCGCCGATGGTCAAGAGCGCAAGCGAGCCATCGAAAATCAAGCCCGCCGACGCTGGCGGAAAACAATTTGCGCATACCGACAGCAAGATCATGGGCCGCTTGGGCGATGGTGCTTCACCGGCCGCCGGCCCGGACTCTACACCTTCGAGCGACGCCGATGCCAGTGGCACGCGAAAGGTTTCGACGCTGGTCGTTGGCCGTGACGGCAGCATCCAAGCGCCAGCAGCTGCGCCCATCGAGGCCGCACCAGCGGTACCTTCCACGGCCCCGATCGCGGCTAGCGCCAGCGTGCCCGGTATGACGATCGTCGATGGGTTTGCCAACAAGGGTAAACCAGCGACTGCCGCGCCAGTCGCCGCTGCTGTCGAGGCAGCGCCAGTTGCGCCGCAGAAGCTTGTCATCAATCCGCCAGCCGCTGCGCCGCAGAAGCTGGCGTCGCTGGCCAAAGCGCCGGTTAGTGAGCCGCCAAAGCCGCTGGCCGAGTCGACCGGCAGCATCGAGCCTGCCGTTGCAGCGCCGGTCGCGCCCAAGAAGGTCGCGGCCAAGAAAGTCGCCGCAGCCGCGCCGACGACCGCCAACGATGCGGAAGCTGCGCCAGCCGCTCCGGTCACTGCTGGCGGGGCGAATGGTTATGTCGCCGTGCTGGCATCGGTGCCGCGTTCGGCCACGAGCCGGATGGACGCGTTGAAGCGGTTTGCCGATATGCAGCAGAAGTACGGTAACGCTCTTGGCGGTAAGACCCCTGACGTTGCCGAAGCTAATCTTGGTGCCAAAGGCGCGTATCATCGCCTTGTCGTTGGACCGCCAGGATCGCGTGAGCAAGCCAGCTCTCTGTGCTCGCAGCTGAAGACGCAGGGCTACACCGACTGCTGGGTCACCTCCTATTAGTATCTGCGATACGGCTGGCATTCCGATAAATTGGCCGGTGCCGCGTGTGCCGGCCTTTTTGCTGCAACGGTCTTTCTAGATGCGATAACTCGACATGACTGCTGCCCTGATTGCCGGATTAGCCGGTCAAACGTTGACGGCTGACGAGCGTGCGTTTTATCGCGACGTCAAGCCTGCCGGCGTTATTCTGTTCGCCCGCAACGTCGCTGACGCATCGCTGGTGTCGCGGCTCGTGGACGACGTGCGCGACGCGGTGGGGCGCGATGATTTTCTTGTCTTGATCGATCAGGAAGGTGGCCGGGTACAGCGCTTGCGCCCGCCGGCAGCGCGACTGTTGCCGCCGGCTGCGACCTACGCCGCTCTTTATCAGGCCGACCCCGAGCGGGCTAAAGCCGCGGCATTCAGCGTTGCCCGGTTGGTTGCCGAAGAGTTGCGCGGCTATGGCATCAACATGAACTGCGCTCCCGTGCTCGACGTGCCGGTTGCTGGAGCTCAC